>JAZFSJ010000271.1:0-8283 GCA_036446115.1 Thermodesulfobacteriota bacterium
TATTTTATCGTGTATCAAAGTACTCAAAACTATGTTCGCTCTCCCGATGATCCCGCCTGGTATTATGAAAACGATATATACGCCAGATGGGTGGATGGAGAAACTGGTCTTCCGGTAGGGGATCCAATCCCCATATACCTTGGAGAGGGTGACCAAACGCTTCCTCAAGTGTCTTACAGTCCTGTTTCAGACAAGTTTCTCATTGTCTGGTGGGACACCCATGCTCCTGATGATTTTGAACCGGTAGCGGGTGAAACGGGACAATATGGTGAATTAGCCAGCATAGTTGGGGGTGTGCTGGGTAAAGGGGACATCAAGGGTGCAGTCTATGGAACACCTGGGCCCTGTGCGGCAAAGGAGATCTACGGTGAAGATTCAAAAGAAGTAGAACTTATGAGATATGTACGTGATAACGTGTTAAGCCAAACTCCCGAAGGCAAAGAACTGATCAGGTTATACTACCAATGGAGTCCTGCGATGGTAGAAGCAATGAAGGTAAATGAGGGATTTAGAGAAGAGGTGAAAGGAATGATTGATGGGGTTTTACTGTTAATTGATAATTAGATTGAATAAATAAGCAATCTATTGTCTAAGAAAGGCAGGGTCATAATTGACTCTGCCTTTTTTTTGATATGCCTACATATGGTGGTTCCTGTTCTCGCCCCGAAACTTTAAACCCACTAATAAGAAAAGCCCAAAAAGAGATGTTACCAGATCCAGTCTACACTAAAGTCTGTCTGAAGGCGACTGTCGCCACTGGCAAGTAACCTCCGGTCATTTGTCCATTGCAGACACACCAAAATGTTGTAATCAATGATACCCCAAATTCCTTGTTTTCAACAGGATGCAGATTCACGGCCGATCAGCCTAGAGAACTATCCTCTTAACTTCCCCGCATCGTTCACCATCGGGTAAGTTCAATGACGCCTCCATCAACATCGCCAGCCACCAGAACTGGGACGTCTATGAATCCTACCCATTCCGGTTCCTGCATAGGGTCATCTTCACTCATCATGACCGAGAAAAACATTTTATACTCACCAACAGGGAGACATTCGGTCTTGGCTATATTTATAACGTGGACGTCCATCACAAACGGCGTATCTGCAGTGAGCCCGACCAGTATAGTGAACCTTGACGGTATCACCATTTTTCGCTTGTGTCATCGTTTCTTCATTTCGCTGTGTGAGTATCATACTCTAGGCAACCTGCCAGATAACCTTAAAGATGCTACTAGAGATCTGTAACTTTTCTTCGTCCGGCACTTAATCTGCTCGGATAGAAGCATATTAAAATTGTGAGTATCTGAAACTATATCACACTAATTCTAGTATCTTCGCCCTCCACCCCCCCCATCGCTTTTTCTTTGGGGACGAGCCTCATTAACTTTAAGCTTGAGTCCCTTCAATTCCTTCTCGTTCAGACCACTGATCGCAGACTGTGCTTCAGCTCCAGCCGGCATCTCCACAAATCCGAATCCCCTTGATTCACCGCTGTACTTATCCTTTATGATCTTCGCAGATGTCACTTCACCGAAGGCTTCGAAAGCCTGTTGTAAATCCCCTTCGGTAACATTGAGCGCCAAATTGCCTACGTAAATATTCATTGTGTCCTCCTGTTTTTGTTGAATATTAAATTTGTATTTCTGCTAAGCTTTTGCTGATAAAAGAGGTAGTGATGTAACTAGCGTATCACTTTTCTAATCAGATATACTGTATACTGCTCCATACTGGTAATAAAGTTCTACCCATTATCAACAGGGCCTTATTCGAAGCTCTGAAGAAAACGATTACTAGTATGAACTTGTAGTCATTTCGATAGCACGGAATTAAAAAGGAAGGCAAATGTGATGTCAAAATGAAGCTCTTATGTGGTTAGAATAAATCCCCTTTGCTCAGCCGATGATAAGGTATATTTTATTGTGATGTATAAATCATCGAGGAGTGATGTAATATCTTTTTAGTTTTACCTTTTAAATGTATAATACTCACTTCCATATGTCAAGTTGTTTTGAAAACGGAGCTATTAATATTCTGAACCTCAAATCTGTATTTTACATTGCTTTCTTTTAATGGCCATGATGCCCTCTCCTAAATTTGGTGCCAGCTACTCCTGAGAAGAAGGGGAAAGGATGTGATTTACCTCTTCCTGCATCTCCTTTATCTCTTGCTCAGTATAAGGTTTTACCTTCTTGAGTAAGGGATCAAGAGGATCGACAGGATTAAAATTTTGCAAGGTAAGCTTTTTTGAGCCTTTAAGCTCACGAGCCAGGGCTAAAAGATCTTTCCTGGTAAGAAGAGTGGGCACTACGGTTATTCTGAATTCATAGGAAAGTTCGTTCTCTTGTAAGAGGCGTATACTTTCTCTTGTTTTCGTAAGGTCCACTGAAACCCCACAACTGCGGGTATAAGATTCATGATCAAGGGGTGCTTTCACATCCATAGCTACATAATCAATCAACCGGTCCAAGATCAATTGCTCTAAAACCTCAGGATGGGACCCATTAGTATCCAGCTTAATCAACATCCCTTCATTTCTCAAGCATTCAATGAGACCCGTAAGTTCTGAAAACAGGCTGGGTTCTCCACCGGTAATACACACCCCGTCAATCCAGCCTTTATATTTTCTCACATGTTGTAAAATCTGTGGCAGAGGAACAGTAGGAAGTTGATCTGGATTAAGCACCAGGCCATGATTATAGCAGTAGGGACAGCGGAAATTGCAGTAGGGCAAGAAGATTACGGAGGCTATCTTACCAGGCCAATCAATAAAAGAAGTTTCTAAAAGGCCTTTGATGGGGAAAGACATAGCTTTATTATTACATGGAGACACTTTTACTGGAAACTGAGCCGGATTGTTCAACACACTTTTCGATAGTGGTAATGAGGTGATCGAGGGGGAAGGGTTTCACTAAGCAGTCATAGGCTCCTTTTTTGATAAGCTTTTCAATTACTTCTTTGTCAGGCAACCCAGTCATTGCTAAAATCAATAAATTATAATTTTTCTGGTCTATCTTATCTAACAACTCAAACCCATCCATACGGGGCATATAGACATCCGTAATCAACATATCGTAGGTTTTTTTTTCTAATGCAGCAAGGCAATCAGCGCCGTCCTGCATCGTCTCTACATAAAATCCCCTATAGGTCAAGAAACTATAGATCATCTCCCGCATATCTTTATCATCATCAACTACAAGAATTTTCATTCTTTTTCCCTTGACCATTGCAACCTCCATTTCCAGATGAGGTTAAGTCTCTATTTACCCAAGCAGATTTCTCTCACCTGTTGAGGAGAAGGAACTGTGCCCCGAAAATCGGCTAAAGTCCTTTCTTCTTTATCTTCCACAATCAGGGTAGGGGTAGAAAGTATCCCATAGTACGAAGCCTCTGCTAAACCATCTACCGTATCAAGGTCATAGTAGAGAACCTCAAGCCCCTCTTTTTTCAAAATCGCTCCCACTTCCTTTGCCGATGGACATTTATAACATCCATCTTTCACAAACAACTTAATTGTACCCATTTTCCCCCTCCCCCTTCGCACAATGAAATAAGAATTTACCCATTACTGAAAAAATTTCCATTTCTGTAACGATCGTGCAGCTCCCCCCTTTTACCTTTGTTCCAACTGGAGACCTTGGTAAAATAGCCTGTAATCCTGGTGATCCCTTCAACCTCATGTGAACCGCAGTATTCACAATAGTCTTTCAGACCACGGGTTGTTCTTTCACAAGACAAACAGTTGGTAAACTCCGGCGAAAATGCTATTTGATCATTTAACGATTCCCTAAAAGTCTTTATCACAAAATTGGCAAGCGATTCCTTAGAAGGTCTCTTCTCTCCCAGCCATACATGGGTGAGGGAACCTGCTTCAATACGAGGATGGAAAAGTCCCTCTTTAATTACCCTATCAATGGGGCTCATCTCTGAGGAGACTGAAAAATAGGTCGAATTGGTATAGTACACCTCACCGCGTGAGATATCACCCTTGACATAATGACCAGCCTGGGGTGAGTGGTACTTTAAATCAAGCCGAGCGAAACGGTAGGCGGTACTCTCAGCGGGAGTTTGTTCTAACACAAATTTCATAGCATGTTTCTTGCCCAACTTTCTCACCAAAAGATCCATGTGAGACATAATCTTCAAACCAAACTTAAGCGACTTTTTGCTTTCGTGAAGCTCCTCACCTGTATGGATATGGACCAGTTCATTCAATCCCAACATCCCAATGAGATAGGAAGCCCGATTCATCCTGAGATAGGGAACACCATCTTTTTTCATGGTAAGAAGTGACAAAGGACCTTTCTCACCGTGGGCTAGAAGTTTTTCAATAAAAACCTTTTTTTCTATATGGGCCTTAACTGCCAACTCCATAAGATCGGATATCTTTTCGAAGAGTAATGTATCGTCTCCTTTACTTGTATATCCCAGGCGCGGAAGATTCAAAGTGATATTCTGCAAAGCTGAATAGCGCATCCTCCAGGGCTGTTTGGCATCAGCCAGGTCCTGTTCATCCAATTTGAAGCTCAACCGGCAACATTCGGAGATCTTTGCCGTGCTTCCCCGATCAAAAACAAAGTAGGTGTTACCTTTTTCAGCTGCTACGTCGCAAATATGGTTTAAGAACTCTTCATGTCCATCTGTCTTGAAGAACTTCTCAGTGATATGAACCAAAGGTTTGGGGAAAAAGAAGGGTCTGCCGGTCCCGTCACCTTCTTTATATACCTCGAAAAGGAACCATACAAACCTCTGGGCCTCTTTGGCATAGGCATCATAGTTTTTGCCCGTGAAGGTTCCTCCGGGTCCAATGGCGGGAACATCCTCAAAATGCTTAGGCACCTCCCAGTAGAGGTTGATGTCAGAAAATATGGCCTGACCACCCCTGGCTACTGCCTGCTGGGAAAACTCAAAAATCAGCATCTGGGCAAGCTGTTTGATTTCTCTATCACTCAGCCCCACCAAATAGGGGGCAAAGAAGAGGTTGACAGCATCCCAACCTATCGCCCCTGCGAAGTTACTCTGTAGGGCGGCTGCAAATTTGACCATGTGAGCTAAAAGCACTTCCGGTTGCTTGGCAGGCTTGGCAATAGAGAGTGCATTAGGAAGATTGAGACCAAATTTTTTAATATACTCCAGTGACTGACCAGAACAGTAGGGACGGTCGACAAAACCCAGATCGTGAAGGTGAATATCTCCACGCATATGAGCATCGCTAATAGACTGTGAGAAAACATTCAAAAGGGCATATTCTTTCTTAATGTTTTCTGCTAAGGTTAAATTAGTTGCCTCAGGACCATGGGGAACATTGGCATTCTCTTTATTGGGATGCAGGATAAACTGGTCTACATCATAGAGAGGAACACCCAAGCGGGTGTGCATCTTGCGGGCTTTCTCCAACCCCCTGTCGATAAGCCGGGCATTGACCAGCTCACGGATGAGAGGAGCGGTGAGCACCGTAATCTTGGAAGCTACGATCTGTTCCTGTACCTCTTTACTTATTTCTTCAGCAGTGGCTGGATCTACATAGGCTTCTCTGACCAAGGCATCAACAATTCTCCGCCTATTCCATACAGCCATATCTTCATCAGAGGTTCTCACAAAGAGTGTCATATCTGTTGTTTCATCTACTGAAATCCGATTTTTAACCTCGCTCTTTCTATACTCACCTAGAGAACCCACAGAAACCCTCCTTTTTAGCTTATTTAGTGATATTCTTCAGATTATACTACCACATATTGTATGTCAAGCAAAAAAGCGAAAAATTTTATCTACATGTTTTTAAAGCAAAAAATGAACCGCTGGGAGTGTATCTTCACACCACCCTATTTCAATAAAAAAGACTCTATTAAAATAGGCTAATAAAGACAAGAGGTTATGAAGGTTAATGAGGTGGAAGAAAAGTTGAAAATCTTTAATCCTATTTGCCTAATTTACAAAATTTTACACAGTATATAGTGGGTTTGTTACAAACAGAGTCACTACATCTTCTCCCCTAGATAACTAGCCGACTTTTATCACATATTTATCTTGTGTGTCTCTACTCAATCAGGATATTTTAATGCAGTATTTATTAGGAAGATATTTAATGGGGCACAGAAGAAAGGTAGGGTTAACCCCCTTTTCTCGGGCTAGGGAGAAGTTACTTTATTGATGATTTGTGTGGTTGAAACGCCGGGGATCAAAGGGAGGGAAAAAACCTTTCCTCCATACGATTCCACTACATCCCGGCCTACTATAGTATCTAAGTTCCAATCACCACCTTTAACCAGGATATCAGGTTTAAGAAAAGTGATGATTTGAAGGGGATCATTCTGGTCAAAGATGGTAACATAGTCCACACTTTCAAGCGCAGACATTATTTCCGCCCGTTCATCCTGGGGAATGACAGGTCTGGCGGGACCTTTAATTGACCTTACCGATCGATCACTATTTATGGCAACAATTAAAACATCACCAATCTTTTTACTTTTCCGAAAGCACCTTACATGACCGATATGGATAAGGTCATAACAACCATTGGTAAAAACTATTTTTTTTCCTTCTTTTTTGTGAACAGCTACTATTTCTAACAGCTCTCCTAAATTTTTTATTTTATCTTTCAATGAGATCATCTTCCTTTTTAAGTTACTCTACTATCTAGTACAAAATTTAGACTTCGCTGGTGACTCTCAAAACCTCACTATAAGTAGTTATTCCCTTGAGCATGTTTCTAATGGCACTTTCCCTTAAGGTACTCATTCCCTCTTCGCGTGCAATCTTTGTAATTGATTCCAATGAAGTCTGGGTGCCAATATGCTGTCGAATCCTTTCTGTTACCTCAAATATCTCATAGATAGCAACTCTCCCTTGATATCCCGTCTTGCGACATTGGACACAGCCCTTTCCTTTCTTGAGCTCAATCTCTCCTTCCTGCTCAAGAGTAATTCCCAAACTCTGAAGTTCATCATGTCCCAAGACAACACTCTCCATACAGTGAGGGCAAATTCTACGAACAAGTCTCTGGGCAACTATCCCTATAAGTGTCGCATTAATCAAAAAGGGTTCAACCCCCAGATCGATAAGACGGGTAATAGAAGAGATTGCATCGTTGGTGTGTAAAGTGCTTAAGACAAGATGGCCGGTTAAGGCAGCCTGGATTGCATTTTCTGCTGTCTCTAAATCCCTGATTTCCCCCACCATAATAATATCAGGATCTTGACGCAGGATGTTTCTTAAAATACTGGCAAAGGTTATTCCTACCAGTGGCTGAACAGCAATCTGATTAAAGTCTTGACACACCATTTCTATGGGATCCTCAATGGTGGTAATATTGAGCTCTGGTGAAGACAAAAAGCGAAGTGACGAATAGAGAGTAGTCGTCTTTCCACTCCCGGTGGGACCGGTTACCAGAATAATGCCGTTGGGGCGTTTAAGGAAGGCGTGATAGGCAATCAAATCCATGGGAAAAAAACCCAGCTCCTCCAGGTCCTTGAAGAGCACATCAGGGTTTAACACCCTTAACACCACCTTCTCCCCAAAGGCCACAGGAACGGTTGACACCCTTATTTCTGCTTCTTTTTCCTTATAGGCAACCTTCATCCTCCCATCCTGCGGTCGCCTCTTTTCAGCAATGTTGATTCTGGAAAGACTTTTTATGCGAGAAACAATTGCCGGATAGACACCTTTAGGTAAAGAGTAAATGTTGTGAAGGAGTCCATCAATCCTGAGACGACAGGTGCCCAGGTCTCTTTTCGGCTCAATGTGAATATCACTCGCTCTCTGTTCAAAGGCATAATTCAATAAATAATCCACGGCATTCTTTACGTGCTGATCTGTTGATTTGATCTCATGGGCTGATTGCAATTTCATGTACTGTTCCAGATTACCCAGGTCCGTAAGAGGGGTAACCAGTTCCTTTTCAGCCGCAACTATCGATGATTTAAAACCATAAAATTCTGTAATGATCTTGAGGATATCCGTTTTGGTACTGACCACGGGGGAAATTTCTACTCTGCTTACTCTCTTAATATCCTCCAGCGCTTCATGATTTAGAGGGTTGTACATGGCGACCTTTAACTCTCCATCTACCAGCTCAATAGGTACCACCAGATGTTTAATCGCAAAAGGTTTTGCAATCATTTTAGTAACCACATCGAGATCAAGCTCAAGAGGGTCTATCTTTTTAAAGGGAAGTTTTAAATCATCAGCAATGGCGCGCATAATGACTTCTTCTGTTAACTCCTCTTTTGTTCCTGTTTTCTTGAGTTTAAATGAACTGATTATGTCAACCGGGGTAATATCCTGG
>JAZFSJ010000272.1:0-3676 GCA_036446115.1 Thermodesulfobacteriota bacterium
TGGAATCATTATAGCCTATCTCTTTTATCGTCTGCCTGATAATATCCGGAATATGAACATAGCAACTGGTAGTGATTTCACCCGCTACAACGGCCATCCCGGTGGTAACCATAGTTTCACAGGCTACATGTGCTTTCTTGTCATTGGCTATAATGGCATCAAGGATAGAATCTGATATGCTATCAGAGACCTTGTCTGGATGTCCCTCGGTTACTGATTCAGAGGTAAAAAGAAAGTTGGTCATAGACATAGCGCATCTCCTACTTAAAAATTTTTAGTTAGATAAAGGGATACTTATGTATCTCCCGGCTAAACGGGAAAGTAATGTAGCAGTAAAACATCCTTATTTCAAGGAAAAATTTACAGATGAGGGCAATATTTGTTGGAAGGAAAAGTTGTAATCTCACTCATTGTTTTCCTCCTTCCTAGTTTCATGCCCTACTCAGTTTTTTAAACCGATACCTTATAAGGCGAGAAGAATTACCCACAACCACCACTGAACCAATATTGTGAATGATTGCTCCAATAATAGGCCCTATGTCACCGGTTGAGGCGAAAATCAAGGCAACTCCATTGATCACAATGGAGATGAAAAGGCTCTGTTTGATAATTGATACGGTTTTTCGGGAAAGCGCAATAGCTTCGGAGACCTTGTTGAGATCATCACCCGTTAAGGCAATGTCCGCGGCCTCAATGGCTGCATCGGTACCAATAACACCCATAGCAATACCCACATCTGCTTCGACCAATGACGGAGCGTCATTGATTCCGTCTCCTACCATAGCCACTTTGTCCCCCTGATTTTTCAATTTCTTTATGTATTCCAGCTTCTCCTCCGGGAGAAGTTCTGCTACTATTTCATCCAATCCCGCTCCTTCTGAAATTGCTCGTGCAACATTTTTATTGTCCCCTGTCAGCATGAGCACTTTCTTTATTCCAAGCTTCTTTATATCCCGTATAGACTGGTGCACATCCGCTTTGAGTATATCTGCAATTCCAATACCACCAACAATCAGAGAATCATAACCAACCAGCACACCTGTTGAACCTGAGGCAGATACCTCTTCTAAAAACTTTTTTGCATCAGAAGTAAGGGAAATTCCTTTGTCTTCAAATAAGCGTTCGTTTCCTACCATAATTGCCTTACCGTCTTTTTTAGCGACAATGCCTCTTCCCACAATAACCTCAGTTTCCTCCGGATCAAACGGCCATGCTTCATCCTCACGGCAACGCGTTAAAATCGCCTCCGCAAGAGGGTGCTCTGAATGTTTCTCTGCAGTACCAGCAAGACTGAGAACTTCTTTTTCAGAAACGTTTCCAAAACTCCTTGTAAAACGAACAGTGGGAGCACCATAGGTCAGCGTGCCCGTTTTATCGAATACAAATGTGGTCAGCTTCCCTATAACTTCAAGTATTGCACCCCCCTTGATAAGTATTCCTCTGCGGGCAGCATTGCCAATACCGGCAACCACCGCGGTAGGCGTCGCAATAACCAGCGCACAGGGACAGGCAACCACGAGGACAGTTACCGCACGTAGTACCTCTCCGGTTATCAGCCACACCAGGAATGCCAGTGCGAGCATGATTGGTGTAAACCAACTTGCAAAACGGTCTGCTATCCGCTCTATAGGAGGTTTAGCAGCCTGGGCCTTTTGTACCAGATCAATGATTTTTGATAATGTTGTTTCCGTCGCGACACGCGTAACCTCTATCTTCAGTACTCCCACCTGATTCAGGGTTCCCCCAAAGACTTCATCACCAACCTCCTTGGCAATGAACGCTGACTCACCAGTAATAGGAGCTTGATTAACCTCTCCACGACCTTCTTTAACCGTTCCATCGATGGGAATTTTTTCACCAGGCTTCACCAGCACCAGATCGCCCATACGCACCTCATCTATGTCTATCTCCATCTCTTGTCCATCTCGAATCACTCGGGCAGTTTCCGCCTCTAACTCCATCAGGGAACGAACGGCTTCACCAGTTTTGGCAATGGTGATATCCTCTAAAAGCTCACCAATATTCATCATCAGCACTACAATAGCCCCGGCCAGATACTCACCTACCCAGATTGAGGCAATAAGGGCACAGGTTACAAGCACCTCGGCATTTAACCTTTTCTTGGTGATGGTGGATACAATAGAATTTCTGACAATGGGATACCCGGAAAGTACCGCGGCAGCAAGGGCAAGGTTTACACCCAGAGGGGTTGTCTCACCTTTTAACCACGCAAGTATGATGAGCACAATGCAGGCAAGAGGATTACTAAATTCCCAGTAGTGTTCAATAAGTTGATCAAGACGGCTTTCCCTACAGGGATGACCGACTGTTAACCCTTTTTCAATTACTGTATCTCGTGCAATCTCATGCATACGGATTAATCCTTCCACGAAAAATTGAGCCGCATAAAACTTCCGATCAAAAGAAACAGTGCAATAAGCGCCGCTTCTAAGAACCTGCCCATTACGAGTCCCCCTAGCAGTAGAATGCCCACCAGAAGCTCAAAACTGATTGTTCTTTTAGCAATGCAGTCAAACAAGGCATTTTTCAGAATAGGAAAAATACCTATTACCGCAGCACAGACCAGCACCCCATCTGACAAATTACCGGGCAGCCACTGAAGATATCCCACCACAATAAGGAATCCCATCAATGCTGCTCCAAACCAGTCTCTTACCGGATCTCTAAAAACCTTATGTATAAAACTTATATGCTCGGGATGGTGGGTGTGATGATGTGCGTGATATAAATTGTGACCATGTTCATGTACATGAGTCAATGCACGGTCCTCAAAGGGTTCATTCTCATGCTCATGGACATGAGTATCTTGATCATGCCTCTCATACGCAGAATCATCATGGTCATGTTCGTGGCCATGAGGATGATCAGTATGATTATGACCACTTTGAGCTGTTTTCCCATGATTATTGTCGTGTTCATCTGGATGTGGGTGGTTATGCTTATCTCCTTGAGCATGAGAATGGGTTTGACTTTGTTTTTTTACCTTTTTTTTCCTTTGAGAAATAATGGAATCTCTGTGACCTTCATGCATGATCGTAACTCCTTAAATTTTTTTCAAGGAACCTAAATCTTTTTAAGTATTTGATACGCACCCTTGAGATGGTTGAGGAGTGTTCTTATCTCTTCTTCACTCAATTTCGAGAAGGCTGTTTCAACGCCTTTACGGGTCTTTTGCGTGAACTCCCTTTTAATTTTTTTACCTTTATCGGTAAGACGTACTTTAACCACCCTTCGATCACCATCGTCCCTGATACGTTCAACAATTTTCTCTTTTTCCAGCCGATCGATCATATCAGTCATAGTCGAACTTTTAACCTGGGCGTTCCTTCCCAATTCTCCTATAGGGTAATCATCGTCATCCACTTTAAAGGCAAAAAGCGACTTGATCCGTGAAGGCGTTAAATCTGAATTTAAAACCTTTCCGCTCTGAAAGAGTGTTTTGTTATAGAATTCATCAATAAAATCCTTTATCACCAGCATTTGAGCATTTAGATCACCTGCTTTTTTTCTACTCTTATTGCTTCTCTTCATCCTGCATCCACCACTTAATTCGTTTCCGGATATTTCGCTTCCGGAATATTAAGACAAAAAAATAGGCTTGTCAAGCATATTTATAGCCATGACGGACAATAAAATTGAAGGATTGGAAGAGGAG
>JAZFSJ010000273.1:0-6003 GCA_036446115.1 Thermodesulfobacteriota bacterium
GTGGGTATCAGAAGACCGGGCAGTGACTGAAACTTACAGCCGCTTCTCAGTTGACACAACGGGGATTTTAAAGAAGCATCATAGGGATCCCACGGGGATTCCGGCATGCATTGTCTTGCCCCAATCGACAGAAGAAGTACAGGCCATCATGCGTATCGCCAACCGTTTCAAGATACAGGTCATCCCCTTTACCAACGGGATGATCTCATTCAATGGTCCCACTACGCCACTGCCCACTATCTGTGTCCATGTGAGCAGGATGAATCGTGTCCTTGAGATTGACGAGGAAAACATGACTGCTACTTTGCAGGCCTACGCGGATTATGCTCAACTGCAGGCAGAGGCCATGAAGAAAGGGCTTTGGAACGGTGGAACCCCTTTAGCCACCACCCTGTGTAAACTTTCATCACAGTCTTCCTTTGCGGGAATCTGGCAGACAGACCTGAAATACGGAACACTTACCAGGAATATTGTCAGTACCAAGGTGGTCCTCCCCACAGGCGATGTCCTGGTAACCGGCTCTGATACCGTATCCGGGTCCAATTGCCTCTGGGAATATGGACCGGGACCAGATCTTCTGAGTATGGTAAGGGGAAGTGCCGGAACAGCCGGTATCATTACCGAGATAAAGGTTAAGCTCCATTCCTGGACGGGAGGGACAAGCCTTCCCGAGCCGCCAGCGGGCCGTCCCAGTATCCGCGACTATCATGAACCGAAGTACGATACCGCGCCCCCTCCCCAGAAAGTAAAGCTCCTGTGGGTAGAGTTTCCCGATTACGATTCAGAGGTTAAGGCGCTGCATGAGGTAGCTCAATCGGGTATAGGGATGGGTTTAAATGCTACCGGGGTATACAATTCGTACTATTGTTCCCAGACGCAGGAGATGACCTTAGACAGGGTAAAGAATAAGTTCTTTCCTCCCTACAACTGCTATGTAATCCTTTATGGTGTTACCTCCGATAGTCAGATTGAGTATGAGGAAAAGATTTTCAGAGAGATTATGGCGGAAAACAATGGCACCTTTCTCACAGAAGACCATAAGGGTGATGTGTTATATGCACTCACTCCCTGGAATCTTGACTGCATCAGGCATGTGACGGGCTTTCGCATGAACCGCTTTTATTATGGAGGATCCATTGTCCCCGGAGGCCTGCTGAAAGACACCGCCTATAAGACCAAAGAAATCTGGACCCGCACCATTGATACCGTGGGTGAGACCTACATTACTGATAGGGGGGGTATCGATGATACACCTTTTCTCTATGCCATTGAAAGGGGAAGCCGTTTCTGGTTGTCAGAGGCGGATGTCTATCCTGACCCGATGGATGTGGAGAAGCTGGAAAAGGCAAAGGCGCTGATCGTTACCGCGGTTACAGACTTTGTGTCCCAGAAGTATCCCCCCATAGGAATGGGGGTAGCTATCGAACCTTTGACCACCTTCTTCCCCGAACAGGGGCCCAATGTTCATCTGCTGTTCCGAAAGATCAGGAAGATTTTTGATCCCAACAATATCTATGTCACTGGCAGGCAGGTCTTCAGCGAGGAAGAGATGAAGGGAATGCCTAAGGAGATGTTTGATGCCCTTAACGGCTTAAGAGCCAATTATGGTATGCCGCCGGTGGAGAAGAAATAGCATCTGCAAGTTTGCTCCAGTGTTCCGATTGTAAACAAAGTGAAGATGGTCTGAGTGTCAAGATGGATGAAAAAGATTAAAGAAAGTCATTGACCCCCTAAACATCATGGCCCCCGGCATCGCCTTCCTATCATAACCCCCAAAAAAAGTGAGAGGGAGGGGACGCACGTGCTGGGACTGCTTTGCTTTAATTTGAAACATGGAGGTTTGTCAATTAACCCTAAACTAGTTTAAACCTGTGGCAGTGACCATTGAAAGAATATAGGGGTTCTTTACCTATTCAGTGGAGGTGAGGGAAATGAATGTTTCAGAAATTGCTCACACAGTTTTAGTTACAGTTACTATGGATCATACAATTGGACGAGCTAGAGATATCATGAAAATGAAAAAGATACGCCATCTATTAGTAATGGATGGGAGTGAATTAGTGGGGGTTATTACTGACAGAGATGTGAGATCTCACTTGAGCTCTCGGATCGACACCCCAATTGAAAGTTCGGAGGATGAGAAAACCCTGGAAACCAAAATCCATAAGGTGATGACACGAGATCTTATAACTGTTTCGCCAGATGCGCCAATTGGTGAGGCAGCATCTCTTCTATTGAAGTATAAGATTGGTTGTTTGCCTGTTATAGATAAAGATGGTTCTGCTGTGGGTATTGTCACCGATGCAGATTTCCTGGGGTATTTAGCTAGAGGAATAGGAGTAAAGGAAGATCATTGAGGAATATAAAAAAGGGAGACAGTGTCTTTGTAGAACCGAAGAATTATCTAGGGGTCACCGAACAGTTCGGTTCTGTGTGTGCACCCGCAAAACCTGTTGAACAAGAGAAATTGTGAAAAGCAGTTCGGAACCATTCTATCCCCCCGCTCTCCTCGCCTGTTGCCCCCCTTTCCTTCAACTGAGAAATAAGATACTATTAAAATTTTGAAGAATGCAAAAAGAAAACGACCACCACGAAGGGGGGCGTTTACGGCTAAAGGCCGTTAAAGCAAAAAGTGCGTGAAAGTGCTGATATTTTCCTTTTGAAATTGCTAGTAAAATATGGGGTCAAAAAATTAAATGGACAAGAAAAATGTTTGTAAAAAAATAAAAGTCAGTATATAGTTATATAAAAAGGTGAAAGGTTCAAATTAAGGAATTCTCAGGTTATTTTTAGGTTTTTACCAAATAAGGGAAGATCTATGGAAAGCAATATTTCCAGAAATGAAAAAGATTCTGCTAAAACTGACAAAAGAAGAAGTGCGAAAGATCGGAAAGGAAAACCGGCTGATTGGATCAAGGATTTCAGAAGTAATTCGTTTGCAAGAATAAAAAACTTTGAAACTCGATTGGATTCAATCCGCAATGAAAGAGGAGATCTGACTAAGGATCTGAAAAGTGTTAATGTAGAGTTGACCGAAATTCAAAAGACTAGAAGATCTCTGGAAAATGAGACGACGCATTTAAAAGGCTCACTTGATGGCGTGCAAAAAGAATGCAAGTATGCCGAAGAGGAAAAAGCTGATTTATTTGGAAAAATTAAATCTCTGGAATCACAGATAGCCTATAGGGAAGAACAGAATAGAAACAGTATGTCAGATTTGGGAAGTACCAAAGATGCACTCTCAATGGGCAAAGAGGCTGAGGGAGAGCTTAAAGGAAAAATTAGACTGCTGGAGGATAGAATTGAATGGAATGAAAGATCCCACCAAAAAGATTTGAATGAAATAAATAGCTTAGAATCTAGATTAAATAAAATAGCACAAATTAAAGGATCTTTAGAAAATGATGTAGAGGTGAGCAGAAAAAGATTAGAGGAAAGTGAAATCAACAATAAGAAACTTAATAATAAAGCAAAGGAACTTGAAGAAGAAATTGCACTTTTGGATATGGTGCGAAAGGATCTAACAAGAAACAGAAGGAAGCGGGATGATGCTATAGAAAAGGTAAAAGATTTGGAAAACCAACTAGGTTCAATTAGTTCTCTTAAAGACGCTTTGGATAAGGACCTGAAAAGTGTTCGTGACGATTTAGGAAAAGAGAGGATTTTAGGTGGGGAGTATAAGAAGCGGGCAGAGGTTTTGGATGGTAAGCTTTCTGAATTTAAATCAAATAAATTACAATTAAAATTAGAAGGTGAAAAAAAAGTGAAAGATGAAGCTCTTGAGATGGTTGAAGAACTGAGAAGTAAGCTCAATTCAGAGAAGACCATTAAGGAATCAATCGATGCTCAATTGAAATCTGTTTTGCCGTCCATGGATACCCTTAAGAAAGAAAAGAACGAAATGTCAGCAGTTGTAAAAGAGTTGAAAAAAGAGAAAGAGGTGTTTGAAGAAAAGAAAATGAAGATGAAATTTGCGGAGGAAGAAAAAACTGAGGCACTGGAGAAGATTCAAGAATTGAAGAATGAGCTGGAAAATACTATACGTGTGAAAACAGAAATTGAAGATGAACTTCAACAGGTTAAAGATACCATGGAAAATATCAGTAGTGAATTAACGAGAACAAGTTATAGGGCTCACAAAAGCATTGAGATACCAGAAGAGTAAATTAAGGATACCTTTGATTATAAAAAGTGTTGCTGAGTGAGGGGACTCATGGGGATTGATACTCCTGGTGGTCGTAAGGGGAGAGGATATAGAGGGAAAGGTGAAAGAAAAAAATCTGTAAAGACGGATTCGAAAAATGTTACTCAAAAGAAAACCCAGCTTACTAAGGAAGATGGAGTTAACGTAAAAGAACCAGAGGTTAAAAGCATTCAGGGTGCTGTTGAAGAAAAAGCTAAATCAGATATGAGAGAAAATACAGTACTGGAGGAGGAAAAGCAATTAAAAGCAAAGAAAGATGAAGGAAGGGATCTTTTAACGGGTAAGGAGTTAGCAGCTGATGAGGTGGTAGGAGAAAAAGTTCAAGCATCGGACAGCGAGACATTAAAAAGTTCTTCTGGAAAAGGATACTCTCCTTCACTTCTTAATAAGCTTAAAGATAAAGATGAAAAGGTTAGAGCTGAAGTTCTTGAATCATTATTGAAAATTGGAAATGAGTCATTGGGCTATGTCTTTGCTGGCTGTATGAAAGATGATAGCTTCCAGGTAAGGCTAGGAGCTCTAAGGGGACTCTATAAATTTGGTGGCAATCTGGTAGTTGATTACCTGATCACGGCTCTGGTTGATAAGCATCCTGATGTGAGAAGGAGAGCGATAATCTACACAGGATGGTTGAAAAAGAGAGAATTGGCACCCTATATTACCGGGGCTCTGTCAGACACTTCTTCTCTGGTAAGAAAGATTGCAACCTATACCCTTGGAGACTTGAAAGATTTTTCAGCTGTTCCTCATCTTATTAATGCCTTAGATGATAAAGATCCAGGAGTAAGGAAAGGAGCACTAGCCGCGCTTGTAAGAATAACAGGGAAATCCTTTGAATCGGAGCTGGGTTCACCAGGGGAGATACATCAAGAGATAATGAAGAAGTGGAAAGAGTGGTGGGGAAATGAGAAAAAATGATAGCACTCCTTTTTTAGAAGCGTTTTTTTTGTGATTCCTTCTGACCTCCCTATGGTTTAGAACTGTAGGCAAATTTTGGTTCTGACTTGACTACCATCCCCAGTTCAGGAAATGCGGCTTTAAACTTTTCCTGGAGTAACTGTTTATTCTCCCAATGCATTTCATGACGATCCCGATATTTGTCCTGAATTTCTTCATAGACAACTTCATTGCTACCAAGGATCTTATGCGCCAGACCGAAAGGGATATATGAAAATTTAGTGCCGGTGATAATGCGCACCCTCCTGTGAATCAGATTACCCGAAACCTGTTTTTCAAGTTCCGTATATTACTTAAATTCGTATTCTCTGGCTGTAAAGGCATCAAATTCCGGCGTATGCAGGGTTCGCCACAGTTCCTCTGCAGAGATGGGAATTTCATTCTCAAGACGGATATCCATGGAATCATCTCCCAATTGATCCCCGGTAAGCTTGCCTTTAGCTTTATCTGGGTGCAGTGTCTTATCGGGTCGCTCATTCCCCTTATTCTTTTAGGCATTATTTCTCTTCGTAAGTTGAAAGATACTACCATGATGATGTGTGCCTCTATTTCTTCCTTTCTTATTCTCATCCAAGTCTTTGCCATGCGCTGGAATGTGGTGATCGGCGGCCAGCTCTTTTCCAAGGGCTTGAGGGGATTTACCAGTTATATCCCTTCCTTTCTGGGAAGGGAAGGGATCTTGGTAGCACTTATTCTTTTCGCTTTGCCCTCTATGCCTTTAAGTGGGAAAAGCTTAAGAATATTAAACTTGAGAAGGTGAAAAGGCTTATCCTGGTCGATATACGACAGAAAAGCCGTATTGGAAAATTCTCAAAGATTGTTAACAAACCGGGTGTTGATAT
>JAZFSJ010000274.1:0-2838 GCA_036446115.1 Thermodesulfobacteriota bacterium
AAATGTAACCCCTTGATTTTTCTGGCGGGGACGACGAGACTCGAACTCGCGATCTCTGGCTTGACAGGCCAGTGTGTTAAACCGACTACACTACGTCCCCACCTGTGGTGGGCGGGACAGGGCTCGAACCTGCGACCCCCTGCTTGTAAGGCAGATGTTCTCCCAGCTGAACTACCCGCCCAAGTAGATTTCTACCAGCTAATTTTGAGTCTGTCAAGAAAATACTAACCGCAGCTATTCTCTTCCAGCTGGCTTCGGCCTTTCCTTTTTTAATGCAACCCACCCCTCATCTGCCTCAGGGAAGCAGTCAAACCTCTTGACATAGGGCTTGAGGTCGATTAAAGGCGTTTTGTCAAGAACATCAATCCCGCTCACCTCAAGTAAGTTATCTGTACGCTTCAAGAGCTTTACAACCGTTATGCCAAGACCATTAGGCCGGCAGGGGTGTCTGGAGGCAAAGATACCATGCGGCTCATCATCAAGAAATGTCGGACGCACAAGCTTTATCTCCCCTGCCCTATCGAACCGGTAAAGTAAAATGATGTGGGAAAATGTCTCAATATCTTTTAACCCTTCCTCATATTCTGGAAATATTTCTACCTTTCCTATGCCATCCGGGCAAAATGCTCCCTGGATAGGGGATGCCTCTTTGGTGGCATAGGGAGAATGAATGATACCGATAGGATTTAGCTTAGAATTCATATAGGAAACTCCTTATCATATCAGACCGTTCCTTTTAAATAGCGTTGTCTTTTTGCTTCAGGGAACCTTTCAATTGCGTAACGCAACATAGTTCTTGGCATTTTCTTATAATGTTTTTTCAGGAATTTCTCTTCGGTCTGCAGATCTCGCTTGCCGACCTCCCGGAGCATCCACCCTACTGCTTTGTGGATTAAATCCTCTTCATCCGATATCAGCATTTCCCCAATCTTGAGTGTCTCAGAAAATTCATAATGCTTAATAAAATGAAAGGTTGAGATTATAGAAATTCGTCTTTCCCATAAATATTTCGATCTGGCCAGTCGATAAAGTGGTCTCCTGCTTCTTTCCATTAAGAAGGCACCAACGATATGCTCGGCTGATAAATCAACAAGATCCCAGTTATTTACAAAGCGTGTATTCTTCAGGTAAAGCTCATAGATACTCTTTCTAGTGGGATCGTTCCCTTTTGAAAACTTGTGAATAAGTATCAAAAGTGCCAGTAGTCGTTCCGCATGAATCTGGGACTTGAGTAATTGCTTGACCTCTTTGATCGAAATGTCCTGGTATTCCTTTGCCAGCCTTCTTAGATCAGGCACTTTAACGCCCAAGAAGATATCACCTTCTCCATACTCCCCCGGGCCCGTCTTGAAAAACCTCTGTAGGATTTTTGCTTTCTTCTTGTTTCCAAGCTTTCCTAACTTTGATCTAATGTCCCGTATAGTCATATCTTCAAATCAGCATCTTCTAAGAGATTGTTATATGTAAATACTGCCCTTAGAATACAAGACCGCGTTACCACTGATTTTCACTCTTCCTTTCAAATCTTCACAAAAAAGCTCACCGCCACGTTGGGATAACTGGTGTGCATGTAATTTAGATTTTTCCAGACGCTTTGCCCAATATGGTATTAGAGTACAGTAAGCGGATCCTGTGACTGGATCTTCAGGTATGCCATACTTCGGTGCAAAGAATCTGGCAACAAAATCGACCTCTTTGCCCTTTGACGTTACTATGACTCCTCGCAAATCCAGTTTGCTTAACATCATCATGTCAGGCTTCAATCGCAGAACGTCGTCAGGTTCAGAAAAGACAGCCATATAGTCTTCGGAACGCAGGGTTTCCACACGTTCCTTCCCAAGTCCTTGAAGCAGTGCATCGGGTGGTTTGCAGGGCGTTGGTGGCAGAGAGGGAAAATCCATAGATAGCAATCCATCATCGCTATGAGAAACTTTAAGCAACCCACTGTTTGAATTAAAGGAGACCTCTTTTACTGATGTGTCAAGGTAATTAAATATTACAAATGCTGTGGCAAGGGTTGCATGACCACACAAATCTACCTCAGCTACCGGGGTAAACCAGCGAATACGATAGTCTCTTTCCTCCCGCACAAAAAAAGCTGTTTCTGACAGGTTGTTTTCCAGAGCTATTGACTGCATTAAAGAATCATCAAGCCACTTTTTAAGCGGACAAACGGCAGCGGGGTTACCACCAAATACTTTGCCTGTAAATGCATCTATCTGAAATATTGGTATCTCCATTGTTAAGTCCTTTAAAGCTGTCACACAAAAAAGACTTTGACCATCTACTAAAACGTTTTATAATAAACGTAGCATAATTTCAATAGAATACAGAGTACAGAACATAACTTAATCTGAGTTTATCCCGAGCTATGAAGGGCTTAAGCAATTGGAACAGTGGGATGATGGAATATTGTGTTTTCGTTTCCTCTGGTTGAAAAGTGTTTTGATCCATACAGTAGATAGAAATAATGAATATTTATCACAAAATCCTCAATCAAAAAATGAGGTTATGCGTTTTAATCATTATTCCAATACTCCATCACTCCATGAGTAAGGCAAGAGTAATAACCACTAAAATATGCCTTTAACTTCAATTAGTTATAGAAATTACGAGATGTTCTATGTCTGCTACCAAATCGAAGGATGAAATATACGGTCTTTTAATAGTCTTTATATTTATTCTATCCCGTATTATATTTTATTACAAAGGTGGTTCATTTCTGGCCACACCAATAGCATTTGCTAAACAGTATCTTGACCCTGTACTGCTGGAAAGTGATCTTTTAAGAAGCATTTTCTACCTGCACTCACAGCCCCCACTCTTCAATTTCTTCCT
>JAZFSJ010000275.1:0-4325 GCA_036446115.1 Thermodesulfobacteriota bacterium
AGAGCAGATCCTTTTCCGGGGGTTTGCCTTTTTGCAATTTTGTAAGAAATAGGATATATGTATTGAACGAGACTCAGTTTCAAGTTGTACTTATGGCAAGATATCTTCACTCAGAAAGTTTTTACTACCGATTAAAGAAAATTTCTGTAAAAGCCATGATATATTGGGATATACAGAATTAATTCTGTATAGTAATTGTTAGGCGTAAAGTTATTTACTCTTAGAGGTCTTGAGAATATGGAGTGCATTCCATCTCATACTCGCTTGCTCTTGTTATCGTCAGTTATTTGTTCCTTTTTGTTAGTATTATTCAGTCACAATGTAAGGGCTTCTGAACTTTACTTTATAGATGCCCATAGCCAGGTAGACCACAATGTAAAGAATCTTGAGCTGATTATTCAACGTATGGACGATGGGGGTGTTTATCGCACTATTCTTTCAGCACGATCGGGACGAAAGCCGGAAGAGATAGCATCTTTTGCGGAAGCATATTCGGATAGAATAGTACCGGCAGTTCGAACGAAAAGCGGTGCCTACAACAAGAACCATCCGAAGTATTACAAAAAATTGCGTAAACAGCTCGACAGTGGCTATTTCAAGGCTATGGCCGAAGTGCTGATGTATCATGCTCAAAAAGGCAGCAAAGCCCCCGAAGTATTTGTTTATTCCAATGATGAGCGCGTTGTGTTTGCACTGGGTAAGGCTATCGAAAAGGGTTGGCCCTTTGTGATCCATATCGAGTTCCAATCGCTTGACGGGAGCACAAAGCAGCGATTCATGACGTCAATGGAGAAGATGCTGAAGGCGCATCCCGACCATCCATTTGCATTGAACCACATGGGTCAACTGGCATCATCGGAGGTGCGCAGACTGATTGAAAACCACAACAATATCCATTTCCTTACTGCTCATACCAATCCCGGCATCATCAAACACTCAAGGCAGCCGTGGGTGGATATATTCGATGGTGAAAAGCTGGCGCCGGAATGGAAGAAGCTAATAATGCAGTATCCGGACAGGTTTATATTCGCGCTTGATAATGTCTGGGAGAGCCACTGGAGAAGATTGTATTTGGACCAGATGGGGTATTGGCGAAAGGCAATGACTGATTTACCACGCGATGTTGCGCATGCGGTAGCTCACGGCAACGCCGAACGGCTGTGGCGCCTGCCACCGGCGAGATAAGGTGGTTATAACCTCTAACCGGATAAGTGGGAGTCTTTCTCTCCCCCTCCCCACACCACACCGCATGCGGGTCCGCAATAGATGGTTCTTCGCCGCCTTGAACCTATCAAAATTGATGCCCTAAAAATGCTTGATTTACAAACTAAATCTGCTATGAAATTGGTTTGAGGCCGGGTATCAGTTCAGGCAACAAATCGAGCATCCCGAATTACATATACAAAACACTTATCTCAATATCCTGATAACATCTAAATTTTACAAATTGGTAAGGTTAAGTATTTGTAATTTGAGAAATTAATTCTCTGACGTTAACGCCTGAATGACTGACAGGCGGTACTTAATAAAACTAATAAACAGCAATTAAAGCATAAACTTTGATCGACTTAAAAAGGAACCTGAGGTAGCCTGTTCAAGTCCATTATTTTGTTATGCGATTGTTTAATCATTGCTTTTATGCGGACTGGATTTGATATCATAGTATTGTGCATTACCGGTTCTTCTAAAAACTACTACCCCTTCTGAACATCGACCTTCAATGGAAGTTGTCGGTTGTCGCCATCTTTAAAACGTAAGTATCCCCTAATATTAACAAGGATATCTCTGAATGCCTTTGCAAATTCATCCGTGCTATCAGGATTGAATCCCCAGGAGTAGACGCCACCGACATAATTGCGCGAGTTCCTCACTTCGGCTGCTACATCTTGCCTCCACATTCCATCTATTCTCTTATAGAATAGTGGCGAAACTATCGGGTCATCGGTGAAAAAAAGGACCGCAATGTCCCCGCGCTCAACGACTTTATACTGTTTACCCGCATACAAGATGAGTATATAGTCGAAGTAAGCTGACGTCATAGGGAATCTGTTTAAAATTGGTAGGCTATCTTTGGTGAAGAGATCTACATTCGGATCAAATTTGCGACCATAGAGCCATGCAATGTAATTATTGAAGGTCCCAGCCACCGTATTGGTGGCCTTAAACCGGTTCCTATCCTCCTCACCCAATTGGTCGCGCTTAAAAGCTCGGCCCGAATGCTGCATTCCCACCTTGCCTGTTGCGCCGGCACCGCCTGAGAGGTATGAAAATTCACGTACCCCATCCAGTATAGTTGGATCATAATCCCTGTCTAGCGCTGCTTCCCTGATCCTATGTTGGAGAAGGCGAATCAAAAGCCTTAAGCCCATGCTTGGATTTGAAGCATTGAAAAAGGCATCAGCCTGATTCCTGATCAGATAACCAACAAATGAATCCGGAAAGTATGCCTCGAGGCCATATCCGACCTCGATCCTGAGCTGCTTCTCATCCATCACATACAGGAAGAGAACTCCGCGCTCATCTCTCCCATCGCTGCCTATTCCGTAATCACTCATCTTTTCGACCGCCACATCTTCGATAGTTGCAGATCCGATAGTCTCTAAGAATAGGAGTTTGATATCAAGGTCTGATTCCTTCTCTATTAGATCAAGGTGCTGTTCATATCTGGTCGCATCTGAGGCGCTGATGATCCCTGCCTTATCGAAGAAGTGACCATGGACGGCACTCCCCCCAAACTTGTAGAAAATCACCACGAGAAGGACCGCAAATAGAAATGCGACCCCGAAAGTCTTAATTTTCTTGTCTGATATTATTTCAATATTCATTTCTTATCGGTGCATAACGGCCGAGCTAAGCTGCGAGAGAACAGCGAAGCTGAGCACCCGTCAGATTCAGCGAGTGGTTATGTGAAAGGGCATTTTCCAGTCAGAAAGCACCCCAATTTTGTTTTCCGGGTATATAGTAACTTGGACATAAGAAGCGAAACATACGGGCGATCTTTTTGGCCTTCTCCAACTTCTCTTCACTCTCTTCTTGCATCCTCTTTAGCTCTACACCAAAAATCTCCTCAAAATACTCGTCCGCCGCTTTCTGCCTTTCCTCTTCAGAAGGGTATTGACTGCGTATGCGTCCCAGTTCACCAAAATCCAGCCAGAATCCTGCACAATTGGGACATTCATCGACCTCCACTTCTTTCTTAACACTGAAGAAATGACGCATCAGTGCTATGTCTTTGCACTTCGGGCACATCCGCCTCTCAGAAGGATCAGTCGTTACATTTCTATCCATTCCGATTTGCAATAGGTTTTCGCCGGCAGACTCATGTGGCTCATCAACTTTTTGTAGTTCAAACTGATCGAACCAAAGTCCTCCACAGCCTTGTTTACAGATATCTACAGCGATATCCTCAACAATCACTTCTTCCCTTGCAGTGTCACAAGCTGGACATTTCATGTTCTTACCTCCCTTTAGGATAATTTTGAATACTTCACATAACATTAGTTGTTTAATGACATGCTTCTTTTTGTCACGATTAGATCATTTCAACTGATTTTTCCTCAATATAACAAATTTTCTTATTTTTCAATCCAATCTAATAATACACTGAATTTTAAACAGTTATCTTGATTTTTCTTAATTCTCACACATCCCATGTGTCGTCTTTTTGTACCATATCGGTATATTAGGACGCAGTCTATTGATTTTTAAACTTTAATTCATGGAGGTATTATGAAATAATTCGGTAAATACTTAGAATCTGAGAGAATAGTATCAAAAAAGCGGGTTCCATTTTATGTGGCTTGAGTTTCACATTTTCTAAATTTATTGATAAAAAATCAACTGAAGAAATCATTCCCGAGGAATTCGAAAGGTTGTAGAGGCCGGAAAGCTCAAAATATTGTAATTCATCCTAACGACAGCAAATGCGCGATTACTGCCTTAAATCAAGCATCCAGACCATCTACAACAGGGTATTGATTTAGGTTCTAAATCAATCATCCAGGCCAGCCCAAAAATCAAACCCTATGCACCTTATTCACGCCGGCATTCAGCATGTTGGTTTTAATTGATGATTTCGTACCATTATTGCAGGAAATCGTAAAATTATCAGGTTTTAGCTTCTAATTTCAAATATCCTACAGTACCCTTTACGTAGTATCAAACCTCCCGGTTATCCTCGGCAACTATTATAGTTTCCGAGTATAACCGGGAGCATGGATACTTCATAGAGGCGGTTTGTTCAAGACCACGAACAACGGAACAACCTTTACACCCGTATTTGACGATCAAGCCACCTCGTCCATCGGCTCGGTGGTCGTGGCTGA
>JAZFSJ010000276.1:0-7391 GCA_036446115.1 Thermodesulfobacteriota bacterium
GCGAATGGGTGGCCCCGGTGGAACAAAGCACCGGTGACGAGCTCGGCGACCGCCGCTACGGTTTGAGCGCGGAGGGACACGGAGACTTGATACTTCTTTTTTAAAAAATTCAATACTGGCTTTACTCAATGAAATGGTAACTTTGACAGTCTCCTCTTTGAAAGCAAGTTCTTCAGGCGAAGGTAAAAAATCCTTGATTACCCTCACTTTCCCCATTGGTCCGTTAGTGTATTTTATTTTCTTTTTCATAGATCCTTTTTCCTTTCCTCCAGTATCCTGCTCCTATAATCCTAATTTTTTTGTTTCGATACGTAAAACGCACCGTTAAAATCTCTTCTGCAACCTTTCCTACACAATAAAACCTTTTTTCTACTCCACTGTGACTTAGATCTCCAAGCATTATACGGTTAGGATCTGCAAAAGCCAACTGGTCTAACGCAAACGGAACACCGTGCTTTTCTTGATTTACTCTATCCTTTTCCTGATTCCATTCAAAATCCGATTTTTTTCTCACAGAATAAATACTTGATTTTGATGGAATGTCAATATATTTATATGGCTAATAATATGGTTTTAAAAGGTTCCTATCTACCTGCACAGGATGCAAGGATTCTAGTGGAATACTGGATTTGGGCCCCAGTGAAATATTCTCCGAATTTCACGGGGTAAAATTGGGGAATGCGGATTTCATAAAGCCACAGAATACATGGAATAATTTCAAGGGAAAAAAACCGACAATTTAACTTGTATTTTTTAGGCTATATTGATATGTAGGTTAAGTTGGAAATCAGTTAATAACCCTATAAAGGAATCACATCATGAGACTTCCGCATTTTGAATATGTAAAACCAGCTACACTGGAAGAAGGGCTCGATGCCCTTGAAAAATCTGGTAAGAACGCCAGGGTACTTGCCGGCGGAACCGACCTTCTTATAAACATGAAATACAGGGTGGTACGCCCCGAGGTAGTGATTGGCATAAAATCCATACCCGACCTGTGCAGTATCTCACCAGATGACAAAGGCAATACCAGCATAGGTGCATGTGTCACCCTCTCGGATCTCGCTTCAAAACCTTCCCTTGCCGAAGAATTCCCTGCATTGAGCCTCGCAGTTAAATCGGTAGCCTCAAAGCATATACGAAACATGGCATCTATCGGTGGGAACATCTGCCTTGATACCAGATGCTGGTACTACAACAAATCAAAACTGTGGAGGGACTCAAAAGAGGTCTGTAACAAACTGGGGGGAAGGCAGTGTCACGCTATCAAAGGATCAGAGCGCTGTCATGCCATCAACAGTTCCGATACCGCACCGGCCCTGATTGCCCTTGATGCCAAAGTAACTGTAGCGAAAAAGGGGGATGAAAGAGTAATCCCCGCAAAAGACTTTTTCCAAGACAATGGCGCCCAACCCACCTCACTCGAACCTGAGGAAATGGTAACCTCACTTACAATCCCCAAAGCTAAAGCAGGAAGCCGCACCATTTTCATAAAAGTGACTACCCGCAAAGGTCTTGATTTTGCCATGGGCAGTATTGCCGCAAAGGTCCAGGAAAACGGCGATGGGCTTAAAGACTTAAGGTTAGTTGTCGGTTCTATTGCATCGGCACCGATCATTCTTAAAAAGGCAGCACAGGTAGTAATGGACTCAGGACTTACAGAAGCATCGATTGAAATGGCGGCCTTAACCGCCCGCTCAGAACTGGGAACACTTACTAACCTCTTTAGCTCGGCCGGCTACAAGCGACATCTGGTTGAGGTACTGGTAAAAAGGGCCCTCACTGAATTAGGGAATTCACCGCGGAAATCACAGAGCACGCGGAGAAAAAAATAAGAAATTAATGGAAGTCTCACCGCGGAGATCGCGGAGCACGCGGAGGAGATAATAGCAAAAATCAAGAACATAATTTTAGTGGATTTAAATTATTATTCTCTGCGACCTCAGCGCACTTTCGGTTAAAAGAACGCTTAAAGGTAAAACCAAGAAAAAAGGAGATCTAAAATTGAAAACCATACTATCCCTCAACGTAAACGGTAATGACTATGAAGTTGCCATAAATCCCTGGCAGACACTGCTCGATGTGATAAGAGATGAGCTCGGGCTTATCGGAACCAAAAGGGGGTGCGGCATAGGCACCTGCGGTGTATGTACCGTCATCATGGACGGAAAGGCCATCTTATCCTGCCTGACACTTGCCATCGAATGTGAAGGACATACCATCACTACCATCGAGGGCATAAGCACTGCCGAGTCACTCCATCCCGTCCAGAAGTCTTTCATAGATTATGGGGCAGTGCAGTGCGGTTATTGTACACCCGGGATAGTTATGACTGCCAAGGCACTGCTTGATGAAAACCCCAAACCCGATGATGATGAAATAAAAGACGCGTTATCCGGCACCTTCTGTAGATGCACGGGACATATAAAGATTATGGAAGCGGTAAAAAAAGTTTCAGAACCTGCCGGTGAGGAAAAGAGTAATGGCTGATAAGTTTAGTGTAATAGGAAAGAGACAAACAAAACTTGATGCGCCTCTTAAAGCGACCGGTCGCTCACAGTTTACCGATGACGTGGTGTTGCCGGGGATGCTTCACGGCAAGATAGTGAGAAGCACTATCCTTCGGGGAAAGATAGTAAACATAGATACCTCAAAGGCCGAGAAACTTCCTGGAGTAAAGGCAGTCATAACACATAAAGATTCAGGTGGTGTTATGGTGGGTCCCGACCAGCAATTGCTTTGTGATGATATAGTACACTATATAGGTGATGAGGTTGCCGCGGTTGCCGCGGTAGATGAAGATACCGCCTACGAGGCGGCAGAACTTATCAAGGTCGAGTATGAGCCTTTGCCTGCAATTCTTTCTATTGAAGAGGCCACCTCCCCGGATGCACCCATACTGAAACAGCACTACGAGGACAACTACGCAGATGATTACAAATTAAATTACGGTGAGGTAGATAAGGCATTTTCTGAATCAGACCACGTAAGGGAAGACGAGTTTGTCAGTTACCCCAGCCACAATTGCTTCGCTGAATTACATGGTACCCTTGCTGACTACTCGCTGCCGGGAAAGCTCACCATCTGGACACCCAACCAAACTGCCATCCTTATTCAGAAGGGTATGGCCCAGAATCTTGGCATATCAGAAAGTAACGTGAGGGTTTGCAGCCTTAATACCGGCGGGGCCTTCTCCGGTAGAGGCACGGTAAGACCCCACCACCTGATTGCCGCACTCCTCTCCAAAAAGGCATCACGACCGGTTAAAATCATTGCCACCTCGGATGAGGAATTTATTATCTGCAGGTCAGGCGGCAAAAATAAGCTCACCTTGAAATCGGGGGTGATGAAAGACGGTACCTTAAAAGTGCTAGACGCCAATCACCTCTATGATTGCGGTGCCTATGTTGAGACCCAGTTCATCATGCCAATCATTGTGGGGGCAACCCTGCAAATGCTCTTTAAGGTGGAGGCGTTTCGCTACCAGGGGCGGCTGGTATATACTAATAATGTCCCTTACTTTTTCCATCACGGCGGAGGGTTAGTGCCATCCCAGTTTGCTTTCGGTCAGCACCTCTATCTGATTGCGCAGGATCTCGGCATGGACCCGGTTGATTTTAAACTCAAGAATGCTTTTGATAAGGGAGAGACCACACTGAGTGATACCCATTATGCCAGTTGCGGTTTGAAAGAATGCATCAAAAAGGCAGCCCGGAAATCGGGTTGGAATAGGAAATACGGAAAACTGCCGCCTTACAAGGGTATCGGCATAGGATGCGGGGTGATGAGCTCCGGTGGAAAAGGGCTGTTTCAACACGACACCTCCGCCGCCTTCCTCAAGATAGCCGAAGACGGGAAGCTCTCGCTTTTCACCGGTCTCCCCGACATGGGTCAGGGATCTCACACCACCATGGCAATCATAGCTGCGGAGACACTGGGAATAAACGCTGACGACATTACCGTAATCTCCGGGGATACAGACATCGCCCCCTTTGACGTGGGGGCATTTGCCCAGCGGGGTACCTTTACCACCGGAAATGCGGTGAAGATTGCCTCACTTGATGCCAAGAAACAGATCGCCAAAACCGCCTCAGAAAAACTGGACGTTAAACCAACGTCCCTCATCTTCAAAGATAGAAAGATTTACCCCAAGGGTGCACCCGATAAGGCCATTTCATTTGAAGACGTGGTGTTCGACACCCTCCATTGCATGGAAGGAAGATTCATTATGGGAAGGGGCTTCTACAATTCACCTACCACAAAAGCCGCCCTTGCCTATTCTTTCGGCGCCCAGATTGCCGAGGTGGAGGTAGACCCCGAGACGGGAATAGTAAAGCTTTTAAAGATGACGGTTGCTCATGATGTGGGGCGTGCCATAAACCCGCTGGCGGTTGAAGGTCAGATGGACGGACAGGTCTTTAGCGGCATGGGACAGACGCTGTTTGAGGAATGTTTCATGGAGGATGGTCAGATACTCAACCAGTCACGCGTCGACTACAAACTGCCCAGGACCCATGAGGTGCCGGAGATGGAGCATATCATCGTTGAGACCAATGACCCCTATGGCCCATACGGGGCTAAAGAGGTGGGTGAGGGCCCCATCGCAACTAATCCCCATGCAATCGCAATGGCCGTGAGCAATGCTATCGACTATACTTTAAAGGAACTTCCCATTACCCCCGAAAGGGTACTTAAAGCATTAAAAGAAAAGAGGGGAAAATAGTTTACCGCGGATTCACCCCGTTAGAAAGGATGTAAGAACCTTTTACACAACACTTTCTATCATGAACTGCTTTAAACATCCATAGAACCTACGCTAATGATCTAATAGGGTAAACTTCGTGACTACAATTTCTTCTTCATGTACTTCGTGGTTCGATTTTTCTTTCAAGGCCTCTTGATTTCAAGAATATGGGGCTGATCTGTGATTAAATCTTTTATCTCCTCAAACAGCTGAACCTGTTTTTCCAGAGAATCCGGCAAAGATCCCAGTTTAACAAAAGAGGCATACTCCCCATTAAAAACAAGGGTGGGAACGCCAAAAACATCATATTCCTTTACTGCTTCTATATGATCCTCGAAAACCCACCGACTCGAGGCATCACTTTTCAAGTCCTCCATAAACTTTGGAACATCCAGGTGAGACTCCCCCGCGATACTCTCCAAGACCTCTTCACTATTAATATCTTTCTTTCGTAGATGAAGTGCCTCGAAGAGAAGCATGTGGAAGGTATCAAATAGGTCATTTCCCTGTAACTGGGCACACTTTGCTGCCTGCAGTGGTTTTAGAGATCGATTGGCAACATCAGAATGATCCCAGAGCTTAAAATCACCCCCCTTAGATGAGTGAGCCTGCTCAAGGGAGAAACACTTCCATCTTATATTAATAGTTTCACCCATATTTTCTTTTACCGCTCGTAGCCAAACTGCTACTCTATAGCAATACGGTCAAAGGTAATCAAAAAACACTACTAAGCGTGTAGCTTCTTCCATTGGTAACTCCTGTTATAATCCCTTTGGTACCTCCAGCATAAATTTTTCACCCCTTTTGTCAACAAAATCTTTACATCTCGGTATTTTTATCTCACACTCCCTTTACGCTGCTACCCGCACTTTTTTACTTTTCTTCGTGTACTACATGGTTAGGAAATAGTTATAATAATTGAATTTTTATCCCCAAAAGATTAAAATAGCTTTAATTTTTTTATAAAATAGAGTATTAATAAAATAACCAAGGTAAGAAAGAGGCAACTCTTACCAATTCAAGTTGGGAAGGTGTAACTATGGCGAATATCAAAACAAAAAAAGGCACCATCGCAATCTTAACCGGGGGTGGTGATGTCCCCGGGTTAAACCCGGCAATCAGAGCAATTACCATCAGGGCAATCAAAGAAGGATATCAGGTTATCGGCATTCGTCGGGGATGGGCCGGATTAAAAGATCTGATACGTGATAAAAAAGCCGATAACAGTAATAATTATCAAATCCTCACTGCAGAAATTGTCGATAGGTCGGGCAGAACTGGTGGCACTATCCTGCATTGTTCCCGCTCACGGCCCAGTCACGTTCCTAAAGCCGAAGTGCCTGAGCACTTACGAGATACTTACAATGACGAAGTAAATGATTTAACCCCGGAGGTAATAAAAAGCCTGGATTTCTTAGAAATCGATTATCTTATTCCCATTGGCGGTGATGATACCCTCAGCTATGCTGTCCACGTATATCGGGAGGGAGTCAAAATGGTTGCCATCCCTAAAACCATGGATAACGACGTTCCCGGAACAGACTACTGTATTGGATTCAGTACCTGCTTTACCAGAACAATGATGATGTCCAATAGTTTACGGACATCGGCGGGATCACATGAAAGATTCCTGGTCCTCGAGGTTTTTGGACGTTATGCCGGTTTTACCGCCATGTTGCCTACAATGACTGGCGCAGCAAACCGTTGCGTAATTCCCGAGTACAAGTTTAATATAGAACTCTTAACAGAATTATTAGTCCGTGATCGTTACAGGAACTCAAGTAAGTATTCAGTTGTCCTGGTATCGGAGGGATCAATGTTTGAAGGTGGTGAAATGGTTTTTCAGGATACCAGCAAAGACGCTTATGGACATGCCAAATTAGGTGGCATTGGCGATCGCGTTTCGGAAAAATTGAAAGAACTCTCTCCCAAATACAACAAGGGAAAATTGATAGATGTAATCAGTCAAAAACTGGGCTACTTGGTACGTGGAGGCTACCCTGATGCCATCGACTCCTTAATACCCATGGCGTATGGTACCCTGGCATTGGATTTAATACTTAAAGGGATACATGGCCGGCTTGTCGTCTTGAAAAATGGACGATACGATAATGTGCCAATTGATGTAATCTCAGGCTCCAGAAAAATCGTTAACATAGAGAAGCACTATAACACAGAGCGCTTGCGCCCCCATTATAGAAGTTTCGAGATGCAACCACTGTTTATAATGACCAGTGAGTGAGTTAAATTTTATCAGGAGGTTTTATGCAGTTCAGGATAAAAGTGAACGGGAAATTTTACAACGTTGATGTTGATCCTCAAAAGACTCTTCTATGGGTATTAAGGGAAGATATCGGTCTCACTGGCACAAAATACGGTTGCGGAATCGGCGTATGCGGAAGTTGCACCGTACTCTTAGACGGTAGTGCTACCCCTTCCTGTATGGTTGAAATAGAATCTGTAGGCACAAAGAAGGTCACTACCATCGAGGGTCTTAATAATAAGATAGGAACTGCGGCAAGGCTCATAGAAGATAAGAACATCTCCGGCGAAGGTGTCGAACTCGAAGAAGAGCTTGTTATTTACTCTATTCAAAGGGGGCTCTCTGTTATTCAGCGAAATATTGAGCGAGGCCTCGGCCAGTATG
>JAZFSJ010000277.1:0-2624 GCA_036446115.1 Thermodesulfobacteriota bacterium
ATTGGTCTTTTCCCGCCCCTTGATATGATTTTGAAATTGGCGAATGAAGACCAAAAAAGAGGCGAAAATCAAAAAAAGGGGACCTTTTCAGAGACGCAACAGGTTACAACTGCAAAACGTAGTCTTCACTTTTGTCGAAAAATTTCAAATTCAAGGTTTATATAGGCTATACGTAACAAAATCTGATTTTTCTATCTATTCTGGTAGGTTACATAGGTTTATTCTCTTCTAATTCTTTCTTAATGTCAACCAATTTCTTTGCCTCTCAAACCATTAATGCCATCACCTCCTTTCTAAGGTGGTTCCCCGCGATTTCAATAAAGCACTAATTCCAGCGGAGGCAGAAGACGGTTGCGAGAATGGGCCCTTACATAGCTCGTCGGAGCAATCGTCTCCTGCCGGAGCGGGTTTATATACCATCAGCCACATCACGAACTGGATACCTCATATCCCAAACCCTTCGTCACAACGTCTATGGCTTTGAAGTAATCTCTCATAACCTTGAGATTTGAGACCTTGATGTATTTCTCTGTGGTCGTAATCCTATCATGACCCAAGAGATCCTGGATGCTCACCAGATCCATATCTGCATTTAGCAATTGAGTTGCCATCGTATGCCTTAGCTGGTGACAAGAAGATTTTACACCGGCCTTACGGGCATAGTATTCCATCCGTTTTTGAATACCACGAACCGATATGGGTTTGCCTTTGAAAGTACCCTTTTCAACCAAAAATATCTTCTTTGCCCTTGACGAACGCCTTAACCTTAAATATTTCACCAGGGCCCCATAAGCGTCATCACTTAGATAGACAATTCTGTCTTTACTACCTTTTCCGTCTTTAACAAGGATGACCTTCCGCTTTAGGTGTATGGCTTCAAGAGATAGATTCGCGATTTCCTCAACTCTTAAACCGCATCGGAGCATCACCTTGAACATAGCTCGATCCCGAGGGTTGATTATTACAGCAAATAGCTTTTCAACCTCCTCATCTCTGAGATGTTTGGGCAGCGGCTTTGATTGCTTTAATATGTAGCCCCTTTTAACCGGATTAAGTATCCGTATATCCTCCTCATTATGGAGATACTCATAGAATCCCCTTATGCTGACCAGATGGCAATTAATGGTCTTAGGCTTAAGCCTTTTTCTCAGTAGAAAATCGATATACTGCAGGATATGCCTGCTTACAACCTCTTCCACTGGAACGTTGACCCACAACACGAAGTGTTTAAGGGTGTTCAGGTAATTCTTCACTGTATGTGGAGAATAATTTCTTCTCTTCAAGAATCTCCTGTAATTCAAGATCGACTCTGTAATGGCCATCAATCTCCCCCCTTTCTATTTTGGACATGGCTTTGAAATATTCATTTTCCCGGGTCTTGTTTGTGAGCCGGGCATACCGCCGGGTTACTTCTACAGAGCTGTGACCCAGCAACTCTTTCAAGCACTCGAGTGGCATCCCTGCGTTTAGAAGTGAACTTGCGTTACTGTGTCTTAGGCAATGAAGGGTATAGCTTTTGTGAGAAAGCCCAGCTTTTTCAAGATATTTACAGAACATGCTGCGAGCCGCTGAATAGCTCATTGTGTCACGGCCCAGGGCGTAGAAGACCAACTCCTTTTTTGAATCCCTTATCTTCAACCATGCCTTCAGAGCACCGAGGGCATCGTCACTGAAATATACCACCCTGCCCACACGATTCTTCTGCGCCTCCCATATCTCAATCTTCCGCTCTTTGAGATTTACATCGTTGACCGGGGTATTTAATAGCTCCCCGATCCTCATTCCCGTCCTCAACAAAAGCAAAATCATGGCCCGGTTCCGTACATCATCTATAACAGCAAGAAGCTTTTCCTCATCATCCGGCTCAATGGCTCGGGGTAATGAATCTGGAACTTTAATGGTCAGTCTCTTTGAAAGCACCTCAGGGTCAAGTACCCCGTCCTCAATAAGAAACCTCACGAAGGCTTTCACACACGCCAGTCTCATTCTAACTGTAGATGCTTTTGAGCCCCGGTCTTGCTCATATTCCACAAACCTTGCCAGGTCTTCTCTGCTGATTTGTTCAAGATGATTCTTTCCCCAGCCCCTTACTGCCCGCAGGAAAGAACAAATAGTCCTAAAAGAATTGCGCATAGTACTGGGCCTTAAATTGCGACGGTACTGGTTACGCAAGTATTGATCAAAATACTCCTTCCCAGGAATCTCCTCCTCCCATAACTTCCGCAAGATACAATCAAGGCTATTGTCAGCGCTAAAAAGATTTAGGCTTCCTAAATGCTTGTCGTCCTCAATGGATAGAACCTGACTGGGTAACGGTTCGGGTTGAAAAGGGGGATAAATCTCGATATCGTCCGGGGGGAAAATGACGTGGTCTTGAAGATTTCTTTGGGGAGTTCCCGTAAATTGATTGTGCTTCTCTAATGTTTGTCTTTCCATGGCCATTCCTGCCTCCTTTCTTGGTTTTAATAGAAAAACCAGGCAGATAATCACCATTAACACTTTAACAGTCAACTACCTTTTTGTTACGTATAGATATAGGAATTGTAGTATCACGATGTTTGCAAGGGTTCAAACAGAATTGTTGCGTTTTCAGCCACCCAAACCAAACACGTAAGAATCAAGAT
>JAZFSJ010000278.1:0-7740 GCA_036446115.1 Thermodesulfobacteriota bacterium
AAAGAAGAGATGGCCGGGATAGGGATACCCTTTGAATAATAAATTTAAAAATCAAAGAGGAGTTTAAAAAGATATCGAACAATGGAGAAGCAGCAGATTATTTATATTTTCAGATGGCCGTTATAGAGAGACTTTCATATAAAGCAAGGGGATACTGCCGAGGCGGCCGTTAGCAATTAGATTGATCTTTGGGAACTGTGGAAAAAGGATTTTCAAAGAGTGTGGGAATAGTTGACAACGATTCGAAACCGGACGGGCTCATCATTCCGAACTTTTAAAGGCAGCCAAAACATCCAATGTAGCAATGGAAATTCAGAAGCCTGAGATTGAAGCTCAGGAAAAGGAGGTGGTGATCAAAAATAAACTTCAAATTGAAGAAATTTAACTTTTATCAATACAAACAGATTTAAAGTATCGACGACACCATTCTAAAGAAAGGAGTAAGCAATGAAGAAAACAAAAAATCATCCGTACATTCCGGAATTACGTGACCTTTTAGAGAAGGGCCAAGTGACACGAAGGGAGTTTATGCGGTATGCCACGCTTTTGGGCATGTCAGCAGGGGTTGCTTCACTTACTGCTGGTCTGTATCAGCCTAAGCGTGCCATTGCGTCCTCAATTAATCGCGGGGGAACAATAAAGGTTGCCTCTGCTGTTCAGAAAATCAAGCATCCTGCCCAGATGGACGGAACTATCCAGTCCAATTTTTACCGCCAGATGTGTGAGTATCTTACGTTCACAGATTCAAATAACGTCACTCATCCCTATCTTTTAGAAAATTGGGAAGCAAGTGAAGATCTTAAGACCTGGACTTTGAATATTCGTAAAGGGGTTACATTCAACAATGGTGATGAGTTTACTGCCGATGACGTAGTATTCACGATAAAGGAATGGCTAAATGAGGATGTAGGTTCATCATTGTTCGGAATGGTAGGGGACTATTTAAGTCCATCGGGCATTGAAAAGGTGAATAAATATCAGATTAAACTTCATCTCAAACGAAAAGAAATTGCCCTCCCCGAGCACTTTTTCCACTATCCGGCCGTGATTGTGAATCATCGGACCTTTGAGGGAGATTTTGTTCAGATACCCCATGGCACTGGCCCTTTTTCGCTGGAAAAATATATACCAGGTGAGATTTGTATTATGAAGCGACGCAGTGATTACTGGCGTAATGGAGTTGACGGGAAATCCTTACCTTATGCTGATGGAATAGAATATGTAAATATGGGGCGAGAGGCTGCTGCTCAGGTCGCTGCGCTCCAAGCCGGTGATATCCACGTGATAGATATGACCTGGGCCTCGGAGGTTGCTATATACCAAGCGTTGAGAGATGATCCTATGGCCAATGTCCAAGGCCTTGCCTCAGGCGGCACTCGTGTTATTCGCATGCGATCGGATCTGAAACCTTGGTCGGATAACAGGGTACGTATGGCTCTGAAACACTGTCAGCAAAGGGAAAAGCTTCTTGCGCTAGCTTATTTTGGTGAAGGGGTAGTTTCAGTGGACACGCATGTAAGCCCCATGCATCCTGAATACTGCACAAAACCTATACCAAAATATGATCCTCAAAAGGCCAAAGAACTTCTGAAGCAGGCGGGCTATCCCAATGGTCTTGATGTTACCATGACAGTTGGCAGTGGATGGAGCGACATTGTGCGAGCAGCGGAAGTCCTAAAAGAGGATTCAGCCCCAGCTGGTTTAAGGATCAACATTGAGTCAGTGACATCTAGCCAGTACTGGGACAAATGGACAGAAGTGCCTCTGGGTATAACCACTTGGTCACATCGCCCTCTGGGTACAATGGTTTTGAATCTAGCGTATTCCACTGATGAGAATGGTAAACCGGTTAGATGGAATGAGACGAAATGGGTGGACAAAGAGTTCAACAAATTACTGAGGGAAGCCAACGGAACTTTAGATGTAGAGGAACGCAGAAAGATCTTTTGCAAGTTGGAAGATATCCAGATGACTCGTGGATCTATTGCTATCCCCTTTTTCAAAAACATTTGGCTAGTAACGTCGAAAAAACTTAAGAATATGAAAGCTCACCCCTCGAACTATCTATCTTTTGATCGAGCCTGGTTTGATGAAAAGGCTTAGTTTAGTGAGGGAAGGAAGACTGCTCTCTTCCTGATTAAATAGTCTATCCGTAATAGGGCTGGACAAATAATGAGTCCAGCTCTGTTTCTCAAAGAGTCACGGAAAAGAATTATATGGCTAAGTTTTTAATAAGGCGTCTTTTCTCACTCATTCTCACTATGCTTCTGGTTTCTGTAACAGTGTATTTATTCTGTGAAGTATCACCAGGAAATATAGCTCGGAACGTTCTGGGTACTCATATCACCGAGAGGCAGGAAGAATCCTTTCTGAACCAACTTGGCATGGATGAACCACTTTATGTCCGTTATATGTACTGGTTATTCGGCAGTGACTGGCATGCCTCTCGGTTAGTGGGGATGCCTTTGAAGCGAATCTTGAATAAAAAGGGGTTTCACGAGTGGTGGGCCGTCAAAGAAGACGGCTCCTTGATTCGATGGAAGCTTGATGGTGAGGATCTAATTGCTGTTGCCAAGTCCTCCGATGGGATTATTGAGAAGTTTGTGGACAATGGGAGATGGAAGGCAACCAACGAAGACGTCAGTACCTTTTGGGGGATAGACACAAAGAACCATGTTGTTCAATGGGAAAAAGGAGCAGAAATCATAGTCTGGACATATCGTCGTGGAGGATGGCAGAAGAGCACAGGAGGTCCCAAGCAATATATTCCTCTCAAGAAGGGACTCATTCGAGGAGATCCTGGTGTTTCACTCATCACCGGGCGTGCTGTTTCCATAACACTCTTTACCCGTTTTCGCAACTCGGTGATTCTAGCGGGATTGGCTTTTATCATAGTGATGCCGTTTGCCTTGCTGCTTGGGATATTTGCTGGGCTGAATGAAGGCTCAACGGGAGACCGAGTGATCTCAATTTGCGGCATGGCGTTTTCGGTTGTTCCTGAGTTTGTTACCGGCATTTTTCTCATTGTGGTCTTATCCTTATGGCTGAGACTTCTTCCTGGTGCTACAATATTTCCAGAATCCGCGCCGTGGAAGCGGATCGACATGCTTATCTTGCCCTTATTGACTCTAGCTCTTGTCGAGCTAGGCTATATCCTGCGAATCACCCGGGCCTCCCTAGTTGAAGTAATGGACTCTTCATACGTCCGGACTGCATTTTTAAAAGGTTTGCCATACTGGCGTGTGGTTTTCACGCATGCAGTACGAAATGCCATGATAGCGCCAATTACAGTCATCATGCTCCATACCAGATACTTAGTTGGGGGTCTAGTAGTTGTAGAGGTTGTTTTTAGTTACCCTGGCTTGGGGACATACCTTTTAGATGCCGCCCTATATAGGGATGTCAATGCGCTTGAGGCCGGTACCATGCTTATGGTAATCGTTTGCGTGGGGGCCCAGGTGGTGGCTGACATCATTTACACTTTTGTGAATCCCCGTATCAGGTATACGTAGGAGGAGCTGCCAATAACCATTTTTAGAAGGAAATGCTTAATGATGACCCCTAAAAGGGTCCAACAGACTTTGATAATACAGAACAACTACCACATAGGCAAGGGGTTCGCAGAGATGAGTTTTTCCTTTACACGTGCGATTGAGAAGGCGCTCGTGCAACGCAGCCAATCATTGATGGAAATATCGATCCGCTAAATTTACCGAAGCTGGGAGATTTTCTCTGTCCGCCGTCTCCCAGCCAGGGCAAAGAATTGCCTCTATGTGTTCTCTGCGCCCCTAGTCCCGCGATCAGCCTGAAGGATGGCCAATATTCACTCTATCTTATTGATATTGTATAAGATGCTATTTTTAATCAAACCCAAATCTTAACTGCAGAACCTTATAATAGTCAAACGCTTCGAGGATAAAAATGCACAGTAACCAGGAAAGAATCCCCAAAAAAGAAGAAGCAGAAGCGACGTTCTCAAAAAAAGTACGGAATGCTCTATCCATTTTATTTTGCTCGAAAATGGCTACGGTCAGTTTACTTATTGTCTTTTTTTGGGTTTTTGTATCTATATTTGCTCCTCTGTTGACATCCTATTCGCCTACGGAACAGGACTGGAAACACATTAATGAAGGACCATCGCGACGTCACCCATTGGGCACGGACGAACTGGGCCGGGATCTCTGGTCACGTATATTACACGGATCTCGATTTATTTTCGCTATACTTCCTGTTTCTGAGAACCTTTGGATTCCCGGTGGTATCGTATTATGGGGAGTATTCCTTGCTCTATCGCTGGGAGCCACCCTTGGTCTAATTAGCGGATTTCGCGGGGGGATAATTGATGAGATTCTTATGCGTCTGGTAGATGCCTGGTTATCCATCCCTTATATTCTTTTCTATCTCATTATTATCGTCACATTAGGCGCATCTGCGATAAATGTGGCGATTGCAATTGCTGTTCATGGCACTCCTGGTGTGGCGCGCTTGGTACGCAGTCTGACACTTGACATCCGCACTCGTGATTACGTTCGAGCTGCTGAGACTGGTGGAGAGAATTCGTGGTATATCATGTTCGTGATAATTCTACCTAATGCCCGGGGTCCGGTTCTTGTCGATGCTATGTTTAGAGTGGGATACGCTATTTTCGCCATGGGAACTCTTGGTTTTCTTGGTTTAGGTCTTCCACCTCCCTCTCCCGATTGGGGGAGTATGGTTGCTAAAGGTCGCGAATTTATCATGATAGGCAGCCCCTGGGCTGCGATCTGGCCCTCACTCGCAATCGCGTCTATAGTAGTTAGCCTAAATCTTTATGCAGATGAACTCCGGTCGGAGTCTTTGCGTTATCAGTAAATTAATGGTTAATTAACAGATGAAGAAAGAAATTGATAATTCCGATCATGAAGATAGTGTTCTGAATGTAACAGACCTTTCCGTTTCTTATGAAACCCGTAAAGGAGACGTTCAAGCGATTCGTGGAGTGTCTTTCAAAGTCCATCGAAATGAGACTGTTGGCCTTGTCGGTGAATCAGGATGTGGAAAAAGCACTACAGCATTTTCAATTGTTGGTTTTCTTGGTCGCAATGGAAAGGTAGTAGGCGGCAGTATTCAGTTTCAAGGGCAGGAAATAACCGGTTGTTCTCAAAATGAATTGCAAAAGCTGAGGGGAAATCAAATAACCATGGTTTATCAAGACCCTATGCAGGCTCTCAATCCATCTCTTCGTATTGGTGTGCAACTGGCTGAGGCTTTGATTTTCCATCAGAAAATAGGGAAAGAAGAAGCCTGGGATCGATCGATCGAGATGCTAAAGCGCGTGAATATGCCTGATGCGAGCAGGTTGATGGATCGCTTCCCTCATCAGTTGTCTGGAGGACAGCAACAAAGGGCAGTAATCGCTATGGCTTTTCTCAATAATCCATTACTGTTGATCATGGACGAACCCACCACAAGTCTTGATGTTACGGTAGAAGCGAGCGTCCTTGATCTGATTGATGAGCTGAAGCGGGATTTTAATACTGGCATTTTATATATCACGCACAATCTTGGTATAATAGCTAGAGTAAGTGATACTCTCTCTGTGATGTATGCTGGAGAAATTGTCGAACAAGGTAATGTAGTTGATCTTTTTGACAAACCTCTTCATCCTTACACCCAGGGACTCCTTAGATCTCTTCCTAGGTTAACTTCAAGCAAACATACAGCAATGCTCGATTCTATTCCCGGTAGTGTTCCAGCTCCTTCAGAAAAACGAGATTATGCCTGTATTTTTGCCCCACGATGTAACTATGTTAAACATAAGTGTCGATCAAATCGCCCAAAGCTCAAAGAGGTTGAAATGCGGCATTTTAGTAGTTGCTTTTATCCAAAAGAATTATTCCAATCTAACCGGGCAGTTGATTTCAATGCTCTCAACAAATCAAATCATCGCGAGCTCACTAAACCCGACACAGATGATATCCTTAAGATTGATAATCTTAGGACCTATTACAAAGAGGAGTCTAAGAATATACTCGGCCTTTTAGGGTTAGAAAAGTTGCGGTATATCAAGGCGGTAGATAATGTAAGCCTCAAGGTACAAGCTCAGCGAACACTTGGTATCGTAGGTGAATCAGGATGTGGAAAAAGTACACTTGTTAAGACTCTTATTGGCCTTGAAAAAAGTTCAGGCGGGAATGCAAAATTTCTTGAATTTGACCTTACGAATCCACTCAAGGATCGTGAATTGAATCTTAAAAAGGAGATTCAAATGGTCTTTCAAAATCCTGATTCCACTTTAAACCCTTCTTACTCTATTGGAAAACAGATCGGTCGAAGAATAAAGCGTTTCAAAATTTGTCCAAAGAATCAAATCAAAAGCCGTGTTTTGAAACTTCTTAAAGCGGTTCATTTGGATGGATACTATTATGATCGACTACCTCGTCAATTAAGTGGAGGTGAAAAACAACGTGTAAGCATTGCGCGTGCTTTAGCAAGCCAACCAAAAATAATTCTTTGTGATGAGCCTGTTTCTGCCCTTGATGTATCTATTCAAGCAGGCATACTAAATCTTCTAAGGTATCTGCAAAATCATTTCGGTACAACTATCATTTTTATCTCCCATGACCTCAGCGTTGTGCATTTTATTGCTGATGACGTTGCAGTAATGTATTTAGGTCAGATTGTAGAGATTGGTCCTGTGGAATCCATTTATTCTCCACCCTATCACCCTTACACGGAAGCACTGCTATCGGCCGTTCCGATCCCCGATCCAAAGGCTAACCAACATCACATAAGGTTAAGTGGGTCTGTGCCTAGTGCTCTAAACCCTCCAAAAGGGTGCCGGTTTCACACCCGATGCCCACGGCGATCAATTCTGCATGATGATGGAAATATTTGCGAGATTGAGGTACCTCCTTGGCGTCTGGGGAAGAATGGTCATGCCATCTTTTGCCATATTGCTCTTGAGAAATTAAACAAAATTATGACTACAAATAATCTAAGTATGTCAGATTGAATCAGATTGCGTTGCATGCTGTATTTGGCGATAAAACCCCTTCTCGGTATGCCGAGAGATTCCCAGGTTAAATCCAATGTGTATCCATCAAGATAATATAATAGTCGATACGCTCATGGGATATAACTCCTTAATGAGTGCCCGACCGCCATCGTCTGAGCATAGCTGCTATTATGTGAAAATGGGACAGCAAATGCTAACCCACTTCAGCATTTACACGCACTATCTCTTGGATGAAGTTTCTCCTCTCCAAATTGTTGTATCCTCGCCAGCCATCAGTGCGTATTATACTATCTGCTTCAGTTACCTTACTTATGGTTGGTTTAATATCTACGGCGCAAACCCCTACAACACGTCACAGCTGTATTCGTCCAAATTTACGTCTGTCAACTATCCGTATCGCTATAAGAGGCCTCGTTTTTCTACAGTATCTTCTACCTCGTTTGACACCTCTCCACCAAACTTATTGAAATTAAACGCTCTAACGTTTCCGCGAGCCTTTAAAATATTTCCATCTGTTACATATGATTTGTATATACGTGCAATACCACGAAGCAAGACTTCTTTTGCATACGAGGCTTTGAGGTGCCCTCTACGAGGAAAACTAAATCCTTTTTGCCATCGCAATTTTTTAAGCTACTCTCTAAATGTTTGCTCAGGTGAATACCAAGATTTTAACTCCTCCGATGACTTCGGTTTTTCCTTCATATTGAATATCACTAGATTTTTCGAATACGATAGTCAGG
>JAZFSJ010000279.1:0-7917 GCA_036446115.1 Thermodesulfobacteriota bacterium
TGACAAATTATTTTTTCTGCCACTAGCCTTTCATAAATGGGATTTAGTATGTGATACTATCATATCTTAAATAGTTAGGCAAGTGGGCAAAAGGCCCCTTTATGAGCTTGATAGTAGTTGATTGTTATAGGGTGGCATGGTATGGTTTTTATTAAACCACGAAGTGCACGAAGAAAAAATTAGAAAATTCTAATTTAAGGAAGTGCAGCGCAAAGAGGGTATTCACTAATTAAATAGTAAAAAATGATGCTTCGCATATCGTTTTTCCTTCTCCTTATTTTATTCCTCAGTTCCTGCATATTTATACCCACGCCTGAGTTTAAACCGAGTGGTGAAGAGGCACACCTGCTTGAGATTAGCAAGCTCTTTCATGATAGAGTGTATGAGGAGACTATTCACAGTTGCCAGGAATTTTTGAAGATCTATCCTGAGTCACCATTTTGTGATGCAGTGCTCGTAAGACTGGGCGAGTCCTTTGAGGGACTGGTAGAAATGAACTATCATCAATTGGTAAAGGACGGTTTGAGCGAGGGAGAAGTCAGAAAAAAATTCTTGGAAAAATACGGGCACTATCAATGCTGGATAGAGAGCCCCGGTGGTATCCGTTATAATCTTACACATTACAAGGAAATGATGGAAAAATTTCCGGATAGCAACTATGCAGACGAAGCGGCTTATCATCTTATACCCTGGATTTATGAATATGAGGGGTTGCCTGAGGGCCCTTTGAAGGAAATAGCAGACCTCGAAAAGGTTCTGCATGACTATCCGGCTACCTCATTCAGACCAAAAATATACTACCAGATAGCGTACCGTCTTCACCTACTCTATGAGATCTATGCCTTTTCGCCTCACCCAGAATTGAGGGACCCGGAGGAGGCAAAGAAATATAGGGAAAAGGCCCTTTACTTTTATAAATTGGTATTAAAACAACCAGAACAGTCAAAATTTTCAAGGAGTGCATGGGACGGTGTCAAGAAGCTGGAAGAAGGAAAAAGAATTTACATAACACAGTAAGTCCCATTAGCAATGAAGTGGTTTTATTAGATGAGAATATAAGAATATACTTGCGGGAAATCCAAAGGTTTCACGGAAACGCCTTAGAGTGCATAATTTCGAGGATATTATTATGCGTTTCCTATTCTTACAGGGTAGAACCTGTTGAAAAGTTTGGGCAGTGCTTAAAACACCGCCCAAACTTTTTTCTATTATCCTGCTATAAAAAATACAGCATTCTTTCTATCGTGACTCAGATGAGACTTAAATTTATCTTTTGATGTGTTGAAGTAGGAATCTCTTGTTGCCCTGTTGGCAAAGGAGCAGATATGGACATGTTAAAGTCCATCTCTGCCTCGCTGTTAATTAAAATGCCTTTTTCATATGCAATATGGATGGTACCGCTGCCTTTTCCATCTCCACTTATGCTCATTTTCGCTTGATCCCCACCTTCGATAATCATAGATATAGTAGAATCTATAACTGCACAGTTGTACCCATTCTTTTGCTCTTTTCCCGATAAGGTATAGTGGGCTTCCGTTACTATATTGACTTGAGATTGAGGAAATTCCTGCTTTTGTGTCCAGCTATCTCCGACCTTTAATTTTTTTTCAGGCAACCGGGGGTAGAGATTGAAGAGTATATTATTGACATCACTGCTCATTCCCTGGAAACCTACCATTGCTTTCATTCCTTGGGGCTCAACTATCTCACCATTCTCGCGTATTTTCATCCTGTTGGTTTTTCCAACCATTTTTTCCCCCATATTGCTGGGTATCTGTTTGCCCCCGACGTTCATCTTCATGTCAAAAGAATCATAGGTAATCTTTATTTCCGCTGTCCCCTGATCGACCTTCTCTACCTTTTGGGTAATAGTCATTTCCGTGGTACTTGGCATTTCCATCTTTTTGCCCATGAACTCGGTGGTAGTTACAGAATCCTGGGTTAAGTTGTACTTATATACATCACCTTCTTTAAATTTTAAGCTTATCTTTATAGCCTTTTCGCCACAGCCAATCCATAAAATAAGTCCTAATAAGGTGACGATCCACAGTGAGCTTTTTCTTACCATCATTTGATTTTCCTCCAATGATAAAGTTTTTTGCACTGATCAAATCTTTTCTGAAAGTCAATAGAAACAAAAACCGTGGTTTTCAGAAAATTATGAATTTACTTAATTAAAGGTGCGATAACCAGTGCCACAACTGACATCAGCTTTATAAGTATGTTAAGGGATGGACCGGAAGTATCCTTGAAGGGATCACCCACCGTATCACCTATAACTGCTGCTTTGTGTGATTCAGACCCTTTACCTCCCATATTGCCTTCTTCTATCCATTTTTTAGCATTGTCCCATGCACCACCGGCATTGGCTTGAAATACGGCAAGCAAAACGCCCGAAACGGTAACCCCGGCTAAAAGACCACCTAAAGCCTCCTTATCAATAAATCCGAATACCACCGGAACAATTATAGCCATTAAACTGGGAGAAACCATTTTTTTGATTGCCGCTGCGGTAGAGATGTCCACACATTTGGCATAGTCGGCCTTGGCTTTGCCTTCAAGTAAACCGGGGATCTCTTTAAATTGTCTTCTTACCTCCATAATCATATCTTTTGCCGCTTCTCCCACTGCTTTCATAGCCATGGCGGAAAAGAGGTAGGGCAGCATGGCGCCGATAAAAAGACCGGCCATCACATTCGCTTTTGTTAGGTCCAACACGTCCAAACCGACCTGCGTTCTAAAAGCGGCAAAGAGGGCAAGGGCGGTTAGCGCTGCTGAGCCAATGGCAAAACCTTTACCGATGGCGGCTGTGGTGTTGCCTACCGCATCCAGGTGATCCGTTTTTTCCCTCACTTCCGGTGGCAGCTCTGCCATTTCGGCAATGCCGCCGGCATTGTCTGCAATGGGACCATAGGCATCGACTGCAAGCTGTATTCCCGTGGTTGAAAGCATACCGAGAGCCGCAATAGCAATGCCATAGAGGCCCGCAAAATAGTGTGAAAGGAGAATAGCCCCGGCAATCCAGATGATGGTGTAACAGGTTGAACGCATGCCGGTAGCGATACCGGCAATGATTGTTGTTGCCGGACCGGTTTCTGATTCTCTTGCTATATTATGAGCAGGCTCCCTGTCCTTGGAGGTATAGTATTCGGCAGTTATGCCGACCAGAACCCCTGCGATTAACCCAAAAATAGTGGCGAGAAAAATGTCAGTGCCAGAGATTCCTTCAACACCGGCTATGGTTATTTCGGAGGGAATGAACTTGGCGCAGAGGAAGTACGTTACGATAAGCATGATAGCGGCTGCTCCAAAGGTGCCGGTATTCAAGGCGGCTTGGGGGCTGCCACCCTCTTTAACACGCACAAAAAAGGTTCCCACTATAGAGACAATGATCCCTGCTCCCGCGATAATCAGAGGCAGTATCACCGCGTTATACGCAGCTCCTGCAAATCCCAGGGCAGTGGCTCCTAACACCATGGCTCCCACGATAGAGCCCACATAGGATTCAAAAAGGTCTGCTCCCATACCGGCAACATCTCCCACATTGTCTCCCACATTATCAGCGATGGTGGCAGGGTTGCGCGGGTCGTCCTCAGGGATTCCTGCCTCGACCTTACCCACCAGGTCAGCTCCCACATCGGCAGCCTTGGTGTAAATACCACCCCCAACTCTGGCAAAAAGCGCAATGGATGATGCCCCTAAGGAGAATCCGGCAATAACGGTGATTATGTGAGAAAAGTTGGAAGAGGCATCCCCCAGCATTTCCATATTTCTATAGAGTATCAGCAAAACCCCTAACCCTAAAATGCCCAAACCGACCACACACATACCCATTACTGATCCACCGGAGAAGGCAACTTTTAAAGCGCCGGTTAAGCTGGTTCGAGCTGCATTGGTGGTTCTCGCGTTTGCAGCGGTTGCAACGCGCATACCGAAAAAACCGGAAAGGCCTGAGCAAAAAGCGCCAAAAATAAAGGATAAGGCAATGAGTGGGCTGCGATAGGCATCAGGGGTGCTTTTAAGGTTGGCGATGGCAAGGAGGATAGCGACACAAATGACAAAGATAGCAAGCACCTTATATTCTCTATAGAGAAAGGCCATAGCTCCCTCTCTTATATAACCGCAAATTTCTTTCATCCTGTCTGTACCCGGGTCTTGTTTGTTTACCCAGTTTGCTTTAATAAAAGCGAATATAAGAGCAAGTATTCCAAAAACAGGAACGATATAAGTTAACGACTCGTTTTGCATTATTACCTCCTCCAAATCAACTTCGAATTTCCAACTTCAGCTACACATAGCAGGCTATTTTGTGGATGTATCTACAACAATGTGTGCCTCAATCAATTTAGTGAATTATTCGGGTTTTCCCTGTGAAATATGTTCATAGCAGATTCAGGACCTTGTTTCAAAATTGTTTCAATACATTTTTGCGCCTTTGTAATCACCTCCTTTAGGTCTTTTTTTTCTCTTTCATTAAACTGTTTAAGTACGAAGTCAGATGGGTCTATATCGGAAGTTGGCCTTCCTACCCCCACTCTCACCCGTACGAATTTATCTTCCTTTAAGAGGGTGATGATAGAATCTATGCCTCGGTGGCCTCCGCTTCCCCCCTTTGTTTTTATTTTCAGGTGTCCAAAATCAATATCAATATCATCATGAACAACAATAATGTCCTTTGGGACTATTTTGTAAAAGCGGGTAATGGCATTTACTGCCTCACCACTTAAATTCATATAAGTATGAGGTTTCGCCAGGATTACTTTGTGCCTTGAGATTTTTCCCGTTTCCCACCTGCTTTTAAATTTCCTTTTCGTAAGCGCGATATCGTGTGACCTGGCTAGTTGGTTTATGACCAGAAAACCGATATTGTGTCTACTGTGTGTATATTCTTTACCAGGGTTTCCTAAACCTACGACCAGTTTCACCAGTACTCCTGATCAAGCCTTTTTCTCTTTCCCCTCTTTCCCTTCTTTAGCCCCTTCTCCTTCCTTCTTCTCCTCCTCTTCCTTCTTGCCTTCGGCTCCCTCTGCCTCAGCAGCGGCTTTCTCTTCTTCACCCTCCTCGGCCGGCACTTCTTCTGCTACTTCTTTCTCAACGGTTGGGGAGAGTAGGGTGGCAATAGTAAGGTCGGCATCTTCTGAAACCTTAATCCCCGGCGGCAGTTGCACATCCTTGAGGTGGATGGAGTCTCCGATATTAAGCGAGCTCACGTCAACTTCCAGACTGTCCGGGATATTGGAGGGCAAACATCTGATCTCCAGTTCCCTTCGGACTTGCTGGAGTACCCCACCGATCTTAACTCCCTCTGCTTCACCCAGGAGTTTGATGGGAAGTGGTATAGTAATTTCCTCATCCATGGCTACCTCAAAGAAATCAACGTGCAGGTAGTGCCTTTTTAGAGGATGGATCTGGAGTTCTTTGATCATTACCGTTTTTTCTTTCGGTTCTCCATTTTCTTCAATGAGTAAACTGAAAAGCTTACTCTCGCCTTTCCCACCTGCGATCGCCTGTCTTAATTGTTTCGAGTCTATAAGCAGCGGAGTTGAAGGGGTTTTATGTCCGTAGACTACTGCCGGAAGCATCCCTTTTTGTCGCAATCTTCCCGCTACCCCTTTGCCTTTTTCCTTACGAACAGTTGCGGATAGTTTTAATTGTTCTGCCATCTTACCACCTCATAATATAATATTATTAAATAAAGAGAGAACTTACTGAATCATTGTTGTGGATCCTTTTTATGGCTTCACCCAGCAATTTAGAAACGGAAAGAGCAACTATCTTTTTGCAGGATTTTGCCTCTTCCCTTAAAGGGATAGTATCTGTAACTACCAGTTCCTGTAAAGCTGATTTATTAATCCTTTCTATTGCTGCTCCTGATAAAACCGGGTGAGTACAGCAGGCGGCGACCCTCTTTGCCCCTGCTTTAAGGAGTGCATCGGCTGACTGAGTAAGAGTGCCAGCGGTGTCTACCATATCATCTAAGAGAAGTGCGGTTTTGTTTTGTATTTCACCGATAATATTCATTACACTGGATTGATTGGGTTCCGGCCTTCTCTTATCAATGATGGCGAGAGATGCGCCTAACCTTTTGCCAAACGCCCTTGCCCTTTCCACTCCTCCCGCATCAGGAGACACGATGACAAGATTGTCTGCAAATTTCTTTTTAATAAATTCTATCATGACTGGAGCGGAATACAAGTGGTCTACGGGGATGTTGAAGAATCCCTGTATTTGGCCTGCATGTAAATCAATGGTGAGGACTCTACTGGCTCCCGCCGTGGTTATGAGGTCTGCTATCAGTTTGGCGGTGATGGGCGCTCTGGGGGCAACCTTCCGATCCTGCCTGGCGTAACCATAGTAAGGCATAACTGCCGTTACCCTTTCGGCTGAGGCCCTTTTCATGGCATCCATCATAATCAGTAATTCCATTAAATAAACATTCACCGGTGTACAGGTTGATTGCACTACGAAGACGTCCATACCCCTCACATTTTCTTCAATCTCCACCTGGATTTCACCATCGCTAAATTTTTTAACATTAGCTTTACCCAGGGGAATCTGCAGTTCTTTAGAGATTTCTTGGGCTAATAGAGTGTTAGAATTTCCGGAAAATACCTTCAGCTTGTCCAGCATGAATGAAAACCCCTGTAATGTATAATATTTTTTAGATTGCCTGAGATTTTATGTGCTTGCTTATATAAAATATTTTGCTCTCTGTCAATACAAAATTATCATCGGGTAGAAGAAGGTACAGTTTAAGTGATTAGAAGTTCCCTTTTAGGACGCAGATAAGCGCAGATTATCAGGATTTTTAAATAGACAAAAAACATGAAACTAAGAGCTTGATTGGTTTAAAAATGGCTGGGGTGGGAGGACTCGAACCTCCGAATGTAGGAACCAAAATCCTATGACTTGCCACTTGTCTACACCCCAACTGTTCTTAAGCCAAGTTAAAATAATTGAGTGGTTAAGTAGTTTAGATAATTAGATAAGTTTCTTGCTTCACAACTCAACCATTTGGCAACTCAGCTAAATACTCTGACTCAAGTGTACCTGCCAATCGCTATGGTTGGTCAACTGGCCATAAGCTTCTTTCGATTCATCTTCACTGGAAAATATACCGTATACCGTTGAACCACTCCCCGACATAAGACTTCCTTTTGCCCCCTTATTAAGTAGCTCTTCTTTGATGCTCTTTACTATCGGATATCGGGGAATGACCGCCTTTTCTAAGTCATTAGAAAGCAATGAAATAATCTCAGTGAGGTGATTGATACAATTAGGGATATTAGTATTAATAGGCCTGCTTGTCAATCCCATTCTTAAGTTGCTGTAAGCCCAGGCAGTTGAGATTTGGATGCCTGGCGTTATGAGAAGAAGCCATAGCTTGGGAGTTATCTCAATCTTTTCTAACCTATCTCCAATACCGGTGGCTAAGGCAGTTTTTCCAAAGATAAAAAAAGGGACATCAGCTCCAATATCCCTTCCTATCCGCATAAGTTCCCGGGTGCTTGCCCCCAATCCGAAGAGTTGATTGATCCCTAGCAGGGTGGAGGCCGCATTACTGCTGCCACCTCCTAATCCGGCAGCGATGGGTATATTTTTCTTTATCGATATACTGACCCCGTCTTTAATTCCGTATTGACTGAGGATTGCCTGGGCGGCGGTGTATGCGAGATTGCCCTCATTTGCCGGGACCTGGTGGTTATCGCATTCTACCTTTATGCTGTTACCTGAAGTGGTAATACGCAATTCATCTCTAAGACTTACTTTTTGAAATAATGTTCTTATATCATGGTAGCCATCTTTCCGCTTGCCCACGATGTCAAGTCTTAGATTAATTTTGGCATGTGAAAAAAGTTCAATGCTTTTCATGACAAATCAAGGTTGACGACTTCGTAAAAAGTCCATCTGCTGCGT
>JAZFSJ010000280.1:0-3371 GCA_036446115.1 Thermodesulfobacteriota bacterium
ACTCACATCAACCTGGTAATTTTCTATCTTTAAAAATTTCTGCTCCACTTTTAAGATGATATCCCGAGCGGAAGGCTGGTCAGCCGCAGAGCATACTTTAAAGAACAACATACAGAAAATCAATAAAGAGACTGCCGCATTCACGCTCATGATTTTTAAAAGAGTGTTCCTGCACATCATTTCTTAACCTAGCAAGGAGGTTTATGCGTGAAAGAAGAAATAGCCCTCTCTATCTTACGAGAGGGCTATTTTTAGCGAACTTTGAATAATTAATTATTTTAATTTCTTCTTTGTCTTTACTGCTACTCCTTTAGCGGTACTCACACCAAAGCCGCACACATAAGGAACATATCCCATAACACAAGGTTGGATAATAGGAGAAGTAAACTCCATGTTGATCACCGCATTAGCACCTACCGCTTTAGCTTCTTCTGCCAACATCTTATTGAGGACTTGATCCAGATCAGTTGGCTCAATATCAGCAAAGATTCTAAAACCAATCTTTGCCACCTCAATAGCAGCCACAGGAGTATATGGCGTAGCAATATCCCCATTGGTCATCCAGATGTCATCGGGCAGCATTGCCTTATCAGAGGCGGCACAGCCCACAAATAATAAACACGCACACGTCATAAGTAATAACTTCTTCAAAAAAATCACCTCCCTCCTTTATATTTTTTGAGTTATTTATATCTAGCTTAATTATTTTAATGGAGTATTAATAAAAAATGATGCTTTGTCAAGTGAAAAGCATTTGAAAATCATAACTCACTATAAAACCAGCATTATTTCTTTTCTGCATCATCGTTTATCCGTGAACTCACCTTTTTCAGTATGGGGCTTTCAGGATCCTTCTTGAGCGCCTCATCCACCTCCTTCTTCATCTTTTCTCGATCACCCCGCTCTTTTACATAATCAGCATCCATCCTTTTAGATTTAAGATAACAGCGAAGTGCCCTAAGATAACTCCCTTCTCTGAAATGGGTTACACCCAGATTATACATAGCTTTCACATTATGGAAATTATACTCCAATGCCCTTTCAAAATGGTGTTTCGATACATCATACTTTCCTCTTTTAAGATATATCACGCCTAGATTATTGTAAGTAGTAGAGTAGGTGGGATCAAGTGTCAAGGCCTTGGTATAGTGCTTCTCAGCCATATCACAATCTTCCATTCGGTAGTAACAAAATCCCAGGCTGTTTTGAAATCTGGGATTTTGAGGTTCCTTTTCCACCAGCATCTGGTAAGCGGCTAACTGTTCTTCTTCAGAAAGAAGGTCTATCTCTTCAAGGCTCATCCCGCCATGAGCATTCACTGGCAGGAACACAAGGTTGCCCAGAAGCACTACTATGAGGAGATATAGTTTAACCAATGGCTCCATCTTTTTATGACCCTACATCTACAAACAACCCCAATCTTTTCCCAAACAGGTCATCACCACAAGAAGAAAACTTTTGCCAAGCTAACACAGCTATTTCCTGTTATCAAGCACTTTATAGATGGTCTATGCATTCGATTCTTCATCCACTTGCAGGTGGAATTACACCTTTAGTTCTTCACAAAAAGCAGTTGCACATCTTAGTTATTAATGTTAGTTATTCCCATAAGTAAACTACCACCCGTGAAACGGGTGGCTTTGTTATACGGCCAAAGGCCGTTTCACAAAGGAAGCACGAAAGTGCTAATGTTTTCTTTTGCGACCCCGTGCAAAGCACGGGGTTTGAAAAGCAAACAATCATTGCACAATTTTACAAAATTAGAATCTTGGTTTCATTGGGGTGCTGGAATAATGAAAGGACAAAAAAGGAAGCTTTCTCATACATTGATTGATAAAAAACTGAAAAAACTACAACAGATCCTGAAGGAAATGGGAAGTATACTGGTTGCCTATTCGGGGGGAGTAGACAGTACCTTTCTTCTAAAAGTAGCCAAGGATGCCGTAGACGATCAGGTGCTGGCAGTAACTGCCACTTCACCCACCTACCCCAAGAGGGAAGAGCAAGCTGCACGGAGGATGGCAAAAACGCTAAAGGTACGGCACAAAAATATCAAAACAAACGAGTTAGACTGTGCAGACTTTAAAGGTAACCCTCCTAATCGCTGTTACTACTGTAAAAGAGAGCTGTTTTCCAAGTTAAAGCCGCTTGCCCAAAAAGGCGGTTACCAGTTTATAGTAGAGGGCTCTAATCGGGATGATGAAAAAGACTTTCGCCCTGGATTAAAAGCAGTGAAAGAGCTGGGGATTCGAAGCCCCTTACAAGAGGCTGGTCTTAATAAAGAAGAGATCAGGCAGTTATCAAAAAAACTGGGGCTTTCTACCTTTGATAAACCCTCCTTTGCCTGTCTTTCCTCCCGTTTCCCCTATGGTCAATCAATAGATTTAAAAAAACTACGCATGGTGGACCAGGGAGAAGCCTATCTTCACACCCTTCACTTTAAACAAGCAAGAGTCAGGTACCACGGATCTATAGCACGCATCGAAGTTGTACCAGAAGATATAGACCAATTTCAAGATCCTAAGGTACGACAGGGGGTAATAAAAAGGTTTAAACAACTGGGTTTTACTTATATCACCCTGGACTTACAGGGGTTTCGATCCGGAAGCATGAATGAACAACTACCTTCCAAACACACCTAATCCCTACTCCATCCTTATCCTATGCGATTTTGATGGAACTATTAATACCGTTGATATTGGCCACGTACTCTTGCGAGAGTTTGCGGTGTCAGGATGGAGAAAGCTCAACAGAGAGCTTCTTGAGGGACATATCGGGTCCAAGGAGTTTTATCTAAGGATTGCCAACCTTTTGGCAGGGACTAAGAAAGAAATGGAGGGTTTCATTGTCACACACTCAAAGATCGATCCCCATTTCCCTAATTTCCTTCGGTTTTGCAAGGAAAGAGGATGGGTGGTAAAGATTGTAAGTGATGGCTTTGACTTTTATATTTATACACTATTGAGAGGGCACCATATAAAAGGAGTAGAAATTTTTGCTAACCATGCCACCTTTCCTCCCCGGAAGGGGCTTACTTTTTCATTTCCCTACCATAATCAGGAATGCGGAAGCTGTGGAAACTGCAAACTGCAAATCTTAAAAAGCCTGCGTGACTTCTATCACACCATTGTCTATGTAGGAGATGGCATCTCCGATCGCTGTGTTATTCAAGAAGCAGATTTAATCTTCGCAAAAAAAGAACTGTTTAAACACTGCACGCGCGAAGGGATTGATTGTGTTAAATACAGGAACTTTAAAGGGATCCAAAAGCATCTAGTCTCGCTTAAGCAATTTGCTTCCACTCAATAAGACCTATACTTTCGCAAGGAATAATGGCCGCCCTGCTAGCTGCGTGAAAAACTCTCATTGCA
>JAZFSJ010000281.1:0-4850 GCA_036446115.1 Thermodesulfobacteriota bacterium
CACCTAACAGGTAGGCTAATGCCAAGTCGTTGAATCCATAGGATAGCTCTTCGGCAATTAATGCCTCATCTAACATACCTCCTGGGGTACCACCGTACTTTTCTGGGAAGCCTAATCCCAGCACCCCTATATCACCAAGCTTTTTCCAAAGTTCAGTGGGGAAGTCAACTCCTGCATTATCCCATTCCGCAATCTTTTCTTTAGGACACTCTTTTTCTTTAAATTTACGAATGGTTTCTAATATCATTTTTTGTTCTTCAGTTAATCCAAAATCCATAGCCATAATATATCTCCTTTCTTTTATTGTGAATTATTCAATAATATTAAGATCTTATACTATATGGAAGGGTTGTATATTATTGTGAATGAACATTCATTCATAATAATAAATTATGGTCAGTGAATAGCATTAACTTTATGGTATGTCAAGAGTTTTTTTCGTTTTGTCTAATTTAATAAGAATGTTGGTTTGCGGATGGATTTGGTGAAGTCTAATCAGTAATTTTGTAAACCACATCGTGTTCTCTCACACGGTCTTTTACTTTGATTCCAATCAGCTGTCCGGGAGCGGCTTTTTCTATAGGATTATTATCCTCCTGTATGGATGCTATAGTATCTTCAAAATCAGTGGTATGGCCTTTTATTTTTATCTTATCACCTACGGAAAGCACTCCATCGGTCACCTCTATTGCTGCGACACTGGGTTTTGCGAAGAATTTAACAACTTTGCCTACTTTTTCTTCGGGCATAGAGTCCACCTCCTTTCATAAACATTATTTTGTGACGTCTTCTATCCAGTTGAGGTATTCCGGTAAGCCTTCTGAGATTGGGAATGAGATTATTTCAGGAACCTGATAACTATGCAGTGATTTTACCCGGTCCATAATAGCGGGGAAAAGAGATTTCGTGCTCTTAGATACCAGCATTACTTCATCCTCCTGGCATACCTTGCCTTCCCACCAGTAGACGGAGCGGATTTTGGGTATAATATTCACACAGGCCACCAGCTTTTCCTCTACCAGTGTAGTGGCAATTTTTGTGGCCTCTTCCTCTGAAGATGCAGTGATGAAAACAATGATAGCGGCTTTTTTATCCATAGTATCAGACCATTATCTTTATCTCTTATCCACAGAAGTTTCAAGAAAAAATTTGTACCATCCCGGAATTTGCAGTAGCCATCTACTGCGGTAAAGTACTTCTAGGGAATTTCCTTCTTTCTTTCATAATTGTATCAGCTCAGGTTAACTTTCAAAGATCCAGTTCCGCCAACTTTTCTTTGGTAGGTTTTCCTTCTTCATCCCAGCCCCTCAACTTATAATACTCAGGGAGCATTTGATGAAGGTCACACACTTCACCCTTGGCCGGTCCCGATGGTATTGGTTCGTTGAGCAATCTTGGGGGGAGAGTATCGTCCTTTTTGGTAAATCCCGCCTTGAGGTTGAAAAGCCTCTCGAGATTCCATATCCTTTCACCCGCCTTCAAGAGATCATCATCAGAGTAAGTGAGTCCGGTTACCGCTCTCAATAGTGAGCCGTAATCAGAGAATTGCAAAGCAAATGAGGTGAATACACACATGCCTATTGAATTAATAACCGCGGTGGCGTTTTGAACATTCTTGCATAACTCTGCCTTTCCTTCATATGCGAGCGGGTCAACTTTAGCTGGCCATCCGTACACCTCAGCGCCGCAGGTGTATCCCCTTACATGGCAGGCTCCCCGGTTTGAGGTGGCATATGCAAGGCCAATTCCTTTAATACCTCTAGGGTCATAGCCTGGTATTTCCAGCTTCTTTACACTCATTGAAAGCTCGGGATGGCCATAGTGCTCTGCCAGTCTATAGGATCCCTGAGCGAGCAGGTCTCCGAATCCCTCTCTCTTGCCCGTTAACTCAACTAATTTCACTACCGTGTCTCCGTCGCCGAACCGTATGGGGAAAGGAACATCCTCCTCCGGGATATATCCTTTCTCATAGAGCTCCATGGCGCAGGCAATGGTTACCCCGGCAGATATTGTATCAAGTCCGTATTCATTACAGATATAGTTGGATTCTGTAACTGGATTGAGATCAAAAACGCCACACATTGCTCCCAATGACCAACCTGTCTCGTATTCAGGCCCCATGCCCCGGTGTCCCTTGTATGTTCCCTCTCTTATCTGCGTGACTCTCCCACAACCCGTAATGCAATAAGTGCAATGATATTGCTTGGTGAGTATCTTCTTTGCAATTGCTTCTCCACCAAGGTTATCGCTTAGGGAAGAGTATGCTTCTTGGGCATTTTTTATGGGATACGCGCCACATTCATTAACCACTGGTTCGGCCGCAGATGTACCATATGCCGACAGCCCCTCACCGGTAATCGGACTTTCTTTCACGAGTTTAGCTATGCGTGTACATTCCTTAGCCAGTGTATCAGGATTTGCAAATCTTACTTCTTTGGTTCCTCTTACTGCTATTCCCAGAAAGTTCTTGCTTCCAAATACCGCTCCGACCCCGCTTCTGCCTGAATTGCGAACGGCATCAACGGTAATACATGCAATGGGTGATAGCTTAACCCCGGCTGGGCCAATTATCATGGTTCGTGCTTTTGGATCTGTTTGTTCCTTTAATGTCTTATCAACCTCACTGGTTACCTTTCCCCAGCTTAGCTCTGCATCTCTTATCTCGAATTTATCATCGTTAATCCAAAGGTATGTGGGTTTTGCTGCTTTGCCCTCAATGATGACCATATCGTAGCCTGCCTTCTTGAGTTCCAGTGCAAAGAAACCACCTCCATGAGAGCCGGCGATACAGTTATTCAAGGGGGACTTGGTCACGACCACAATCCTTCCTGCAGTAGTAGCTTTGGAGCCTACAAGAGGGCCAGCAGCAACGATCGCTTTATTTTCTGGAGAAAGTGGATCAACGGTTGGCGAGACCTCATCACAGAAAATTTTATCGGCATAACCTATGCCACCAATGTAATCTTTTGATATATTCTTATCCGTTTCCTCTTTGGTTAAACTGCCATTGGTTAAATTGACTCGTAGGATCTGACCCATAATAAATCCTCCTCTTCATTGTGTTAAGACGTTGCTTAAATTTGTTAAGCTCAAAATCGGATGCCTTGCGCACTATACCAGATGAGCAATTCAGATGCCACCATTTTGGGAGAGCCTCTCATTGCCTTTTTAAACTAACTATTGTAGGCTTCCATGCTTGTGATAGGTTCACACGACTCGTATTTTCCTTTACCGTTTAGTCTCACGCGTGAGGCGACGGTGTGGGGATCGTGAGTGTAAAAGAGAAGCCATCGTTCTGCGACCGCTCGTTCCATGAGTATCTTTTTTTCATTTACCGTTTGTTCCGGATAACGGTCATACCCCATGACTATAGGGAGATTAATCCAGGCTGTTCCCGGAACCATATCGCTTGCGAAAAAAATGGTTTCTTTTTCCCCCTGAATGATAGAGTGCATCAGCCCCGGGGTATGACCATAAGCATAAAGGAATGAAATCCAACCTTTTAAATCTTCCAGTTCCGGTTCCTCAGAGTCTAGTAAGATCAAGCGTCCTGATTCCTTGAGTTTTTCAGCCAGACCGGGGATATAAGAAGCCTGATCCCGGGGGTGAGGGGATAGGGCTCTTTCATATTGGTCTTTTCCCAAAATATAGGTGGCATTGGGGAAATGAGGAGACCAGTCCGCTTTGTTAATTTCCGGCCATTCGGGTACCATCCCGCCTGCATGATCGAAGTGAAGGTGAGAGAGGATGACATAGTTAACATCTTCTTCACCTATACCCACTTTTTTCAGATTTTTCAGCAAGAGCGCGGTATCACCTTCTACTCCATATCGAGAAGATAGCTTCGGTTCCATATAGAAACCAATCCCCGCCTCAAAGAGCAGGGTGAGACGTTCTCTTTTTATGACCAGACTGCGACAGGCAAGGGGGATGCGATTTTGGGAATCACTTTTTATCCATTGCATCCAAAGTGTTTTGGGTGCATTGCCAAACATCGCACCCCCGTCCAGCCATTGTCGATTACCCTCGACAGAAAAGCATTCCATAGCTTTACTCTTTTTTCACTACAGATATTGGCAAAACCAAACCACAGCTTTACCGCAGAGAGCGCGGAGCACGCGGAGAAAAATAAATGTAAAACCTCTAAGATCCCCCATTAGATAATTAATGTGCTGTACCATTTGCTATCTAAATAGGTCCAATGTCTAACGGGGTAAATTTGCGAGCTCAGCGGTAAAATATTCACCCTCTGTACCTTCTGTGGTAATATTTATCTATGGCTTAGGTCCGATCGGGTGTGTTTTGGGAAACTCCTGAGCTATTTTGGCAGCTTCAGGGGAACACTCTGGATGTCCCCAGCCACTTGCGCTCTTTCCATCGGTAATATCATAGACAATATTGTCGTCTTTAGTAGCGCTTACCCCTGCGGGAACATTGTCCAGATTGAGTTTGTGACGTACTTTCCATGCAATATTGTGGTCTGCGCAAGAACTGTCACCACTGACACCGATGGCGCCAATAAGTTTTCCCTCAACATCGTACAATGGCAAACCGCCGCCAAACACGTTCACTCCCCCGATTTTATGGCCTACCATGGGGTCTTTCTTGGTTCCTATTTTTTCAGATTTCCCTTGATATGCAACCTTGGTATCAACGGGATTACTGAACTGTAAACCGAATAGGCTGCCTCCTGGCTGGACTGCGGAGAAAAGATTCGCGGTTGATAGTGCAAAATTTGGCAGACTGAAAGCATTTGCCGTGTTCGCTTTTTGGGCAGAAATGACACGGCTGCCTGGCCACTGCTCACCCCTGTCTTTTCCTGAAAACACCAGAGCTCTCACCACACCATC
>JAZFSJ010000282.1:0-3734 GCA_036446115.1 Thermodesulfobacteriota bacterium
TTAGATGTCAATTATTTACAGGGGGCAGGGTGTTGGGAACAGCATGCCGGGCAGAAACGTGCACCCTCTCTCTTGGTGCAGGTCAACCAAATGCTGCCAACTTATGATTGACCTTCACTGTAAAGTCATGGTATTAATACAGCTTACCGTAAATGGCACGAGGGGAACTATATCTCATAAATTACGAAATATATATCCCTTTGAATAGACTGTTTAATCTCAGCGATCTCCGCGCCCTCTGCGGTGAAATACTACAAACTGTTCTATAGGAAACATCAGATGAACAAAATTAAACCACAGATTCCAAAAGGGTTTAGAGACGTTCTCCCTTCTCAAAAGGTCATATACCAGCAGGTGGTTGATACTATCCGAAACACCTTCGAGGTTTTTGGCTTCGAACCCTTGGAAACCCCTGCGCTGGAATATGCCTCTATATTAGAAGGGAAATACGGTGAAGAGGGGGAAAAGCTGATCTACAAATTTAAGGACCGGGGTGGCCGTCAGGTTGCCTTAAGATACGACCTCACCATCCCCCTTTCCCGTGTTGTTGCCATGTACCCCGCACTACCTAAACCTCTCAAATGTTACCATATTGCCCCGGTGTGGAGGGCAGATAAGCCCCAGAAGGGACGATTCAGGGAGTTCTGGCAGTGTGATGCCGATATCGTGGGCAGTGAAAGTATGTTAGCAGATGCCGAAGTTATCACCACCATCTACCATGTCCTGAAGTCCCTCCACTTCAAACAGTTTACCATAAGGATTAATAACAGAAAACTTCTAAATGGCATCGCTAAGGCTTCAGGCATTGAAGAAGCTACCATCCCTTCTCTCTTGAGAATTATTGATAAGCTTGAGCAAAAAGGCATGCAGGGAATAAAAGATGAGATGTTCGAGAAAGGGTTCAAGGAGGAAAACATTAAAGCAATACTTGAGCTATTTAACATATCTGATGGTAATAAAATAGAATTACTGACTATTAAAAAAAGGTTTGGAGATTCCGCTCTGGTACTGGAAGGAATTGGGGAATTAGAAGAGATCTTTTCTCATCTTTCTTCCATGGGGGTCGATCCACAATTTTACTGTTTTGACTTTTCTTTAGCCAGAGGTCTAGATTATTATACCGGCCCTATTTTTGAGACCACGGTAGATGAACCACAAATTGGCAGCATTACAGGTGGTGGAAGATACGATACATTGATAGGGATGTTCAGCAATACTGATTTTCCCGCTACCGGGTCCTCCTTCGGGCTGGAAAGAATCATTACTGTTATGGAAGAACTTAATATTACCCCTTCGCTAAGCACTATCACAGATTCACTGGTAACGGTTTTCAGCCCCGAGATGCAAAAAGATTCCTTACAGATAGCAACCGAACTAAGGTCTGCCGGAATCAAAACGGAGGTTTACTTCAAACACGATAAACTTAAGAAACAGCTTGCCTATGCCAGTAACAAGGGAATCCCCTTCACTATTATTATGGGCCCTGATGAACAGAAGGATAACAACGTAACCTTACGTAACATGGTTAAGGGAAACCAGAAGTCCGTTTCCCGTGATGAACTGGTTTACACCATAAAAAACGATTTGGGTGAAATATGAAGTACGAAGGGGTAGTGATACGCCCTCCCAGTGAGGCAAACAGCCTTATTCTGCAGGTAACCGTGGGATGCTCTCATAACAAGTGCATCTTTTGCCCCGCCTACAAGGCAAAACGTTTTCGTATTAAAAGCTTCAACGAAATTAAGGAAGACATCGACGAGGCATCTACCTATACACCGCATTATAGAAGGATTTTTTTTGCAGACGGTGATGCCTTAATCATTCCCCAGCCAAGGCTTTTAGAAACCCTCCACTATCTTAACCAAAAGTTCCCCAAACTGCAGAGAATTGGCATCTACGGCAATGCAAAAAGCGTCTTAAGGAAAAGCATTGATGAGCTTAAAGAACTGAAAGAAAACAAGATTGGTATTATCTATCTGGGGATTGAATCGGGAGATGAAGAAACCCTGAAATACATCCACAAAGGCGTTAACTATGAGAAGATGGTCGAGGCAGGAAGAAGAGTAAAAGCGGCAGGGATAAAACTCTCCGTTACTGTGCTACTGGGCATAGCCGGTATAGAAAGAAGCATGATCCATGCAAAAGAAACAGCAAAGATCTTGACTGATATCCAGCCGGATTACGTAGGGGCTTTAACCCTGATGATCATTACTGAAGCACCACTTTGCCAAATAGTAGAATCGGGAAAATTCACCCTCCCCTCCCCTTTTGAACTACTAAAAGAACTGAGAACCATGATCGCCGAGTCAGATTTACATAGCTGCCTGTTTTTCTCCAACCACGCCTCAAACTATCTCCCCATCAGGTCAAGGCTCCCCAAGGACAAGGATTCAAGTTTGAAACTAATTGATGAAGTCCTGTCTTCAGGCAATGAATCAATGCTAAGGCCGGAACACCTGCGGGCACTATAGTCGGTTTTCAATCTAGAACTTGCTATAACCCGAAAGATCTATTATCTTCCTAAATAATGGTAATAGCGCGATAGGCAGGAGTTTGACCAGAATAGAGTGCTTGAAACAAGCACAATATTTTTTACCTGGTTGCGTGTAATCTTTGTTTCAGACGTCAGCACTTTAGGATTATTCCTGCTTAGTGCAAGTGTTTTTACAGCAAAAAGAAGTGGCCAGATACAAAAAAGCCGGATTCGTCTTTCTTTTCTGGGCAGTAATGTAATAAAGGCAAGTCCATTATTCAGATGTCGTTTTGCTTTGTCAACCAGAAGTTTTATAACTGACAGTGCTTTATCCATATTGGTTTCGTCAAAAAACTCTTCACGAGACAAACCGATTTTTTCAAAATAAGTGGCAGGAACAAAAACCCAACCCCTTTCGTAATCTCTACGCAGCCCTCTGATGATGTTTACGGTCTGAAGGGCCAGTCCAAATTCACGCCCCAGCGGAATGAGGCTTTCACGTATTTTATGAATTGCCGGTGAATGCCATGAAAATATATCGGTGAGAAGATATCCGACTCTTCCGGCCACCTGATGCATATAATCATCCATTTCTTCCTCTGTAGTAACAAATGGTCCATGTTCCTGCCATCTGGCCATACCCTGTGAGGTCTCATACACATGTGAGGCAAGTATGTTTCTGGGTTGTTCCGGAATAGTATTCAGATACTGCATAACAACATCAGCACGACGAGCCACATAAACCTCCGGATCAGTGTCATCAAGTTCCGATATTTGATTTACCAGATCACCTGCAGGTCGACTACCGGTAACTATGTCTCCCCATAGACGTAGGAGATTTGCTTTTCTTTCTGCAACGAGATCTGCATGATCCTCAAGGCAGTCTGAAACTCGAAACAAAAGGTAGGCAACTGTAACCGTTTCCCGTAACACAGGAGGCAACTGTTCTATAGAAAGAGAAAACGTGCGGCTGACATTGCGAAGCATTTCATAATGGTTCATTGATACACTCCATTATTTTGGTTTGTTCTGTATTCTCTGTGTAACCTTATAACCGGTATATGCAAACATTTCAAGTTACTGCTTTATCTTATGTTTTATGTTATTCTATAAAATCACCGGATAAAATAGTTAATCTGGTTATCCAGAAAGGCCAAGTAAGAAACCCAGTTTACTCCAAATTCCATATATGTACTATCTTGATGATTAATGTAAGTTCTTTTTAATCGCTTAACTTTCTGTAATATAGTTGAATTTTTAA
>JAZFSJ010000283.1:0-8232 GCA_036446115.1 Thermodesulfobacteriota bacterium
AATAGTTATTAATAGGGACATCATTAAGTTAATGGTGGAGAGGGGAGGATTCGAACCTCCGAAGGCGTCGCCAACAGATTTACAGTCTGCCCCCTTTGGCCACTCGGGAACCTCTCCCCGAAGCAACACGTGGAGCTGGCGATGGGACTTGAACCCGCAACCTGCTGATTACAAATCAGCTGCTCTACCATTGAGCTACGCCAGCATAACCCTTTTATTATAATTAAAAAAAATAAAAAAGCAATGTTTTTTTAAAAAATTTTGTATTTAGTAGATTATTTTATAACCACTTAGATTTATTGGTCTATTTTATCTGCATTTTAATAAAGCCCTTATTTTTTTATCCCCTCCCCTTTCCTACAACCCTTTCATTGGGCATTTTTCACAGATTGGCACCCTTTTGCAAAAGTACTTCCCTATATAGACTAAAAGGGCATGGTATTCATTAAATATATGTACATCGTTTTTTAAGTTTTTCATAAATAGCTCCTGGATTTCATCATAGCCGGCTGTCTTTGATATTAGATTATGCCTTGAAAGAATTCTTTTTGTATAGGCATCAACTACAAAGAAAGGCTTTTCTCCTGCGTATAGCAGGATGCTATCTGCGGTTTCGGGCCCGATTCCATTTATCTTCAAAAGGGTTTCTCTTAAAGAGTGTGCGTTTTCAGAAAACATCTTTTTCAGACGACCCTGATGGCGTTCAAAGAGAAACTCCATGAAATTTTTTATTCTTTTTGCCTTGATGTTAAAAAATCCGGAAGATTTAATGGTTTTTGCCAGATTCTTTTCATCCAGGCTATAGAGCCTTATAGGATCTAGCAGGTTTTTTTCTTTTAATGCTCCAATGGCCTTTTCTACATTTTTCCAAGAGGTATTTTGGGTTAGTATGGCACCTATAATTACCTCAAAAGGTGAGTCAGCTGGCCACCAATACCTGGGGCCGATGGCACTTAGGAGCTTCTTGTAAATCTGTAGTAGTTTTTTGCTTTTTCTTTTCTGCTTCATATAAAATGGGATGTGATACCTTGAAGGTCTGAAAACATCAGCACTTTTGTGCTTCCTGCGTGGCCGCCTTGCCCGAACTCGGCCAAGGAACTCAGCCAGGTTGTTTAACGGCCTTTGGCCGTAAAACAAAGCCACCCGCTTCGAGGCTGTGTCATAATTATTATCAGCAAAATCATGACCGCTCAGATTCCTCTGTAACGAACTATTTTTTAAATTTAGGGGTAGAACCCCTCCGAAAACTGGCTTTAAAAGTGCCCGTTTTGAATTGCGACACAGCCTGTTCACGGGTGGTAGCTTACCGGCAGGTGCCGAGAAAGCCCCGCCTTGCTTGCCCAGTTAAATGCGAAGCTTATTTAACCAGGGTGCGCGGGGAGCATCACTTAAGAAGAAAGGTTTATAGCTAGCACTCAAAAAAACGCAAGTAAGTTATAGGTATAACTTGATTTGCACTTTGGTTAATGTTAATGCTAATTTGAGCCTGTTTTTTAAAGTGACAGATTTTATCACAAAAACGTGATGTGCGTTTTTTAGCAAGCAAATAGTGTTTACAGGAATGAATGGATTTGGGGTGATTTACATTAAAAAGAGGTGACGTTTAGAGATATAGTGTAATTAAGAAAGATGCTCATGGTGGGCGATACTGGATTTGAACCAGTGACTTCTACCGTGTGAAGGTAGCACTCTCCCGCTGAGTTAATCGCCCAGCCAGGGTTAATTGTATAAGAGTTTAAGAAAATATCAACAAAAATTTTTCGGCATTACTCTCGATGAAAAAAGACATTTTGATTTTGGCGCTGTGCCTTTTTATTCTGTCGTATTCTTTTTGCCACCAGGGTAGTGCTTTGGCGAACTGGGAAAATGTAGGGCTCTATGGTGGACAGATAAATACTTTAGCCATTGGTTCAAATAATTCAAGTATTATTTTTGCGGGAAGTTGGTCGGGAGAAGGGCTTTTTAAAAGTACAAATGGTGGGATTAATTGGGAAAACAGGAATTATTTTAGAAATGCGGAAGTCTTTTCTATTGCCATAGGGGGCGAGGATCAGAAAACTATTTGGGTAGCTCACGATGTATATGTTGCGAAGAGCGTTGATGGGGGTTTTTCCTGGACAAATTGCTTTTCGACCGGGGAGGAAGAAAGGTACTGCTACTGTGTGGACGTTCATCCTCACGACAATAACACACTCTACCTGGGTTGCGGAGGGGTTAAGGCCGGTGATAGTGAGGGGGCAATCTTTAAGACGACCGATGGAGGTGAAAGCTGGAGGAAATTACGCTTAACAGCCGACTATACTATTCGCAGTATTGCCATTCGACAGGACAAACCGGAAGAGGTATGGGCGGTGTCAGGACGGGATTACGTGGATGAGGGGTCTATTTATAAAAGCATTAATGGGGGTAAGAGTTGGAAGAAAATATCTACCGGACTTAAGGAAAGCTGGTTTGATGAAATTGTGATTGCCGCAAACGATCCCCCTAACATCTTTGTAGGTGGAAGCGGGGGAGTCTACCGAGGCAAGGACGGCGGTGAAAGCTGGTCACGACTGAACATCAGTGGTTGGCCAGAGGATAGTTGGTGCCGGGCTTTGGCCCTAGACCCCGCTGACAGTCACAAGGTATATGCTCAGTGCTACTATAAGTTTTCTAAAAGCAATGATGGAGGTGAACATTGGGAAACTTCTGATTTAGTTTTAGACGATGCAAGATTTGAGCTGCTCTCTCTTATGGTTGATCCGCAAAGGCCGGGTGTGATTTATGGTGGTGATGCTAGTTTGGGGATTATTAAAAGCGAGAATGATGGGGTAGATTGGTCAATTATAAACGAGGGGATTAGTGCCAACCACATTTTTCGAATGGCACTTAATCCTCGCAATACGCAAGTGGTTGCCGCAAGCACTATGATGGGAGTTTATATCAAGCGGGGAGGTAATCCCTGGGAAGTACTTGACTATGATCAATCCTATGCTCTCACCTTTGATCCACAAGACGGGTTGACACTTTTTGCTGGATTTAATGGCTGGCTGGGGAAATTTAATCTGGTGAGTGGAGAAGCCACCTATTTAGAATTTCCTGGGCAGACAGTTACCGCACTATCCGTTACTACCTCTAACCCCGATGTTCTCTATGTAGGAACCGAATGGTATTCCTTAGATAGAGGGGGGTTATATAAGAGTACTGATGGGGGAGAAACCTGGGAGCGGATACTGGTCAAGAGCGCCCCTGTAAACGTTGTCAAGGGGGACCTTCATAATCCGGATATCCTCTACGCGGGCAGTGGCCTCTTTTATGCCCCCGTGATTAAGGGAAATCTGTATAAAAGTACGGATAAGGGTAAGAACTGGCACATAACATCTTTGGGAGATATGGTGATTAATACCGTGGCAGTTAACCCGGGACATCCTGAGATTGTATATGTGGGAAGTGGTGCCCCCGATGTTGAGGGTGCAGCGGGTGTATTTAAGAGTGGGGATGGGGGGGCTACCTGGCAGTGGAGCAGCAAAGGGCTGCCACTTGGCTTCCCGGTTGTTGATATTGAACTAGATCCAAACAACCCCCAGATACTTTATGCAGCGACTTTTAATAAAGGGGTTTTTATTAGTAAAAACGGTGGAGAGTACTGGACATTATTAGGCCTGTCTGACTACTGGACCTATGATGTTACCTCCTCGCTCTCAGAGGGGGTAAATCAGGTAAATGCACCTTCCACGCCTAGTCAATTCTATACAGGGACGGCAAGTGGCCTCTATCAATATAGTGGAGCGGGTACCGGAATGATAATAGGAATGGTTACGGATGGTTCTACGGGCCGGGGGATTACGGGTGCTCAGGTGTTTTCCAACACCGGGGGAGTTGCCCAGACGGAGGATGGGGCGTATCTATTGGTGACTGCGGCGGGAGGTTGCACCGTCTCAGCGTCAGCAGGGGGGTATAGCAGTAGTTCTCGTACCGTCACTGTTTCTTCAGGGGACACTGTTTCGGTTGACCTTACCCTCACTTCACTCTTGGAGCCGGGTGCCATTTCAGGAATGATCACCGATTCTTCTTCCCAAAGTCCAATTGAGGAAGCTACCGTCCTGGTTAATCCCGGAGGCTATTCTACTAAGAGTCTCTCAGAAGGAGGCTTTGTTTTAAGCGATGTGGTTCCAGGAACCTATACACTTTCTGCCTTTAGAGATGGTTACAGCACGGGTAGTGAGGAAGGGGTTAACGTTTTAGGGGGAGAAACACAACAGGTCAATTTCCAGTTGTCTCTTTTAGGCACGGGTTCTATAGAGGGGGTTATAGCCGATGCTGTAAGTAGTGAGAAAATAGAAGGCGTGGAGGTGAATATAAATCCAGGTAACTTCTTTACCACCTCAGATAGCGAAGGAAGCTATATCATAAGTGATATAAGAACGGGAGATTACACACTTTCTATCTCGCGTGAAGGGTATCTGCCTTACCGGGAAAGCCAGATTAAAGTTGCTCAGGAGGAGACCTTAAGTTTGAATATTGAATTGCAGCCCCAGTCCTGCCCTTTTAGTGCTTTAGGGCTTAGTAAGAAGGAATTGAAGAAAGTAAGAAGGTTAAGAGATGAAGCTCTGTTAAAAAACCAGGTGGGCAGAAAGTGGGTTTCGTCCTTTTATCAGCATGCACCCAGCGTGTCGAAGTGTATTTTTTCAAATCCTGCATTTAGGTCAGGATTATTGGAACTGGTGAACCTGCTGATGCCCAAAATAGAACATATCTTGGCTGCCAAGAAAGCGAGTGTAACACCTGGGCTTATTAAAAAGGTTGAAGAGTGTTTTAAGGTTTTAGAACATACGCATAAACTAAACATGGATATTCATGCGTTAATTGCCATCCTTCGTGATGAAAAGATCCTGGAGCAGTTTGGGATTATTTTGGAGAAAAAGGCACAAAAACCTAATTAAGATGAACTCGTAAAAAGTCGTCAATTAAGGCCACGTAACTACACAAAAGCACAAAAAATTTCATGGAATAGTTCAGCGGTTTTCTGTAAAATCCTGTGGCTAAAATTAAGGGGGAGGGGAAAATGATAAAAGAAAAAGTAGGTTTTATCGGAGCAGGCAATATGGGAGAAGCCTTAATGAGAGGTATAATTAAGGCAAATTTGCTGTCTCCTCAAGATGTTTGTGCCTCAGATACTAGGGATGCGAGGTTAGGGCAGCTTCAAAAGGATTATGGGATAACAACCTTAAGTGACAATAAAGAGCTGGTCTTAAAGGCCGGGATTATAGTGCTTGCGGTTAAACCTCAGAATATGGAAGAGGTGCTAAAAGAAATAGCTCCTGTGATAAAAAAGAAACAGTTGATTATCTCTATTGCAGCAGGGATAACTACTTCATACATTGCTGAACATTTTGAGCCAAAGGTTCCCATTGTCAGGGTGATGCCCAATACCCCCGCCTTGATTCAGGAAGGGGCCTCGGCTCTCGCTGAGGGAAAGGATGCGGCCAAAAGCGACCTAGAGAATGCGCAAGAAATCTTTGATTCAGTGGGTAAAACGGTGGTAGTAGATGAATCATTAATGGATGCGGTGACAGGGTTGAGTGGTAGCGGACCGGCCTATTTTTTCCTCTTTATAGAGGTGTTGACAGAGGCGGGGGTTAAGATGGGGCTCTCCCGTTCCGTTGCCCTTCTGCTCGCCACCCAGACCTGTTTGGGAGCAGCAAAAATGATCTTTGAAACGGGGAAGCAACCTGCCGACTTGAGGGACATGGTTGCTTCAAAAGGGGGGACAACTTTCAGTGGGTTGAAGGCCATGGAGGCAGGGGGCTTAAGGGCAGCGCTCATGGATGGGGTAGAATCTGCTACCAGACGCTCCAAAGAGCTTGGGGCTGCGAAGTGATGAGCAACTATTGAGAAGCGCATACAAATTTTTCACGCATGGGACAAAAGGGTATTGGAGTGGTGGAGAAATGAAGTAGTGAAAAAATAAAAATTTACGCTCTACACGCACCACTCCATTTTTCCACTACTCCAATTGGGGCGAAGCACCCAAGTTCGCATCTATAGTAATTCCATTGGAAAAAAATCAAAAAACAACTGACAAAGACCAACGGACATTACCGGAGGCAAAGCCTCACTGGCCTTCCATCTTCTCTTGGTCCCTCTATGATTTTGCCAACACCATTTTCTCCATGAACATCATCTCCCTCTACTTTCCTCTCTGGGTAACCGTGGATAAGGGGGGGGAGGATATTTTATATAGCTTTGCGCTCTCCACCTCCATGATCCTGGTTGCCTTTTCCATGCCACTCCTTGGCGCCTTTTCTGATCGTATGGGAAGAAGAATTCCTCTTCTTGTGGGGCTTACCCTCCTTTCCGTATTTTTTACTGGTTCAATTGGTGTTTTTGATCACCTCATCTTGGGTCTTATCTTCTTTGCCCTGGCAAACTTTGGATACCATGCGGCACTTGTTCCCTACGATGCCTTGCTTCCCCGGGTGAGCAGGGGGTATTCGGTGAGCAAGGTAGCGGGAATAGGTGTGGCCCTGGGGTACGTAGGGGCAATCCTGGGGATTATGATGGTTAAGCCCTTTGTGAGTGAGGCAGGAAGAGGAGCTGCTTTTATCCCCACGGCATTTCTCTTTCTTGTTTTTTCGCTGCCCTGTTTTTTTATGGTGAAGGAGGGAAAGGGAAAGACCGCTACCATCTCTTGGCAAGCCGTCAGAGAAGAAGCGTTAAAAATTAAGAACACGCTGGTGAGCACCGCTAAATACCCGGGGCTGCTCCGTTTTTTGATTGCAAACTTTATTTATTGTGATGCGGTAAATACTGTCATTGCCTTTATGTCTGTCTATGCCCATCAGGTGGTGGGGTTCAGTGATGACAAGATCCGCGTCCTCCTCATTGTCTCAGCCACTTTTGCCGTTGCGGGATCACTCCTTTTCGGGTGGATTACCGATCGCCTCGGGGCGAAAAGAACGCTTATGGTGGTACTTGGCATCTGGATTATTGGTTTGGTAGTGGCGATGGTAAGTTTTTCACCGGCTATATTCTGGACGGTAGGTCCCATAGTTGGTATTGCGCTGGGGGGGACCTGGGTTACCGCCCGCGTCCTGGTGATAGACCTCTCACCTCCCGAGAAAATAGGTGAGATCTATGGACTGTACAATATGGGAGGAAAGTTTGGGTTTATCCTGGGCCCCCTGGTTTGGGGAGCCATAGTCTGGGCGTTCAGCGGGTTAGGCATCCTTAGATATCGGATCGCCATCTTCTCTTTGCTCCTTTTTATTGCAGGCGGGCTCTATCTCTTGAGAAAGGTTCCTGAGACGAGATCTCAACACTAATTCTTTAGAAATTTCAGAAAACAAGGACAGGAATTTTACCTTTATAGTTTATGAAAAAAAGGTTATATTTTAGATTAAACAAAATTATGAATCCTTGACCCGGAAAGTAGCCGAGATAGGAAATAAAATGGTAGCGGTCCCCGACCGTTCCCACCTTCCCTTTAATTTGATAAGAGAGAAAAAAGATGCACTTTATAAGAATCTTTTTGATAGCATTAATTCTAATGGCTGGGTATGGATGTATTAGCGTTGGCAGACCGTTCAGTTCAGATGATTTGTCCTGGATTATAAAAGATCAGACCACAAAAGATGATATCTATGATGATCTAGGAGAACCTTTTCGCGTGGGGGTTGATTCAGGAAAGCTTACCTGGACATACGGATATTATAAATACCATCTCATCGGTTCAACCCATACCAAAGACCTTGTTATTTACTTTGCCAAGGATGGAACTGTCAACAGTTATGTATTTAATACAAGCTTCCCAGAAGAAAAAGAAAAATGGAAAAATCGGAGAGAACCTTAGGTAGCATATCCTTTACACATGGGCTATTATAAAAGCAACTCCTAATGTTCAACATCTATGCTATTTTCCTTGTCTATTAGAAGCCCGAAAAACTTGATACTACTACATCAAACCTACGTAAAAATTTCTCTGAAGACGACTGTCAACTCTGGCAAGCATGTTAAACTTTTGAGGTTTTGAAGGTTTTTGCAAGTAATAGTAATTTTTTCCCTCATTTTAGACACCCCAAGATTTTGTGATCAGAGTTCCACTAGAAGACCTCCTGAAATCCTACCGTTTTCATTCCTCTAATGATCTCCATTATTTCCAATTGACATTACACGGGGGGTTTACTATTTAAGAAGTTGGGAAATTGATAATGAATAAGGCTGTTAGAAAATGTAATGATAACCACACGATTT
>JAZFSJ010000284.1:0-5228 GCA_036446115.1 Thermodesulfobacteriota bacterium
ACCTCCTTTTGTTTTGGTGTAAGGTTCACCTTTAAATAATGGAGATTCTAGATTATTTAATAATTTTCCTTCACCTCCTTTGCCTGTTCTATCAATTTACAATATTCATTGTAACTTACTATAACCGACACCGGTTTACCCTGCCGGTTGACTATGAACTTTTTCCCATTAACTGAAGTTTGGTGGAGGATGTCTCCAAAATTGACTTTGGCCGTTGTTGCCGCAATCGGTTCTAAGTCTTTGATTTTAATCTTTGCCATTATACTAGTCTCTCTATCGGCATAATCATATTAATTATTTAGTTCTTATTGATCTATATAAACCATATTGATCATTTTGTCAAGTATTTTTTTTCACTTTTTTTATTTTTTTTACGATCGAACATGGGATTACAGAATGTTCTAGGCTAGCACACCGAAATTACGAGGTTTTGTTCTTCTAACTATTTGTATTTTGGTAATTTTTATGATTGATCTCTGTGGGAGGATTCACATGTAGCAGGATATCGAATTTCTAAAAGACTAAAAACATATTTTCTCAAATAAATACAATGTGTTAAGATGTCACAGGCCAGGTCAAACGTTGAAATCTCACTGAATCATAGATTAAAATTGCCAGCCGGCAGTAAATAGGTTCTATTCTCTTTTTCACTTCAATCGCCTCTCAGTAGAAATGCTGAGGGGGTTTTTATCTATAGTAACAATTTTATAAAGATTGGCTCGTCTTCATGGATGGGATGAAGGAGGAAATGAGATACTGAGTCTAGGGGAAAAATCAGGGAACAACTACAAACCCTATTTCCCAACTAGCTTGAAAAAAAATAGCGTCCGTTTTTAAAGCGGTTCTATCATATATGCAAGAGGGGGGTGGGGGGGAGCAGACCCACGTTTGACTTTTTTGCAGATACGATGTAATGTTACTTGCTTACATGCCAAGTCAAGACCGGAGACCTTCTATGCCACCGCACAACTCTAACATCAATCGCCCCAAAGGCAGTTCATTAAAGCCCCTTCGTGCAATTGCTCCCTTCGTCCGGCCGTATTTAGGAACGCTATTTTTGGCCATGGGAGCATTATTGGTTGCCTCGGGCGCTTTCCTCGCCTTGCCGGTTGCTGTACGCTATGTGATCGACTTCGGTTTCTCCGCCGAAGATGCTGCTACTGTCGACCGGTATTTTTATGGCTTTCTCGGCGTCGCTCTGCTGTTCGGGATCTTCGGAGCGGCCCGCTCCTATTTCCTCAACTGGCTAGGAGAGCGTGTGGTAGCTGATATTCGGGATGCGGTGTACCAACACGTGATTCGCATGGATCCGACCTTTTTTGAAGTTACCAAGACTGGGGAGGTGCTCTCTCGACTGACCGCGGACACTACCCTAATTCAATCAATCTCCGGGGCGGGGCTGTCCATCATCCTGCGCTCTTCGATACAGTTTATCGGTGCATTGATTCTCTTGGCCGTTACCAATGTGCGGCTCATGGGTTATATCGTGGTGCTGGTGCCGGTGGTGGTGGTACCCATCATGGCGATCAGCCGCTGGGTGAGGCGCTTATCCCGGGACTCTCAGGACCGCATTGCTGATGCCAGCGGGATGGCCGGTGAGACCCTGAATGCTGTGCAAACGATTCAGGCGTTTACCGCTGAGGAGTTAGAGAGTCGACGCTTCGGCGAGACAATCAAGGTGAGCTTTGCAACCGCCGTACGGCGCATCAGAGCTCGTGCCCTGTTCTCCACTGTGGCCACTACAGGTCTTTTTGGCGCGTTGATTGTAGTGCTCTGGATCGGTGCTCGTGCGGTGCTTGGTGGTGAGATGACCGGTGGCGAACTAGGTCAGTTCGTACTATATGCAATGTTCGTGGCCATGTCAGCAGCATCTTTGAGCGAGGTGTGGGGTGAGCTTCAGAGGGCCGCCGGCGCCATGGAACGGCTGGTGGAACTGCTCGATGCCCAACCCGCAATTAGGACCCCCGAAAACCCCGTGGCAATGCCCCATACTCGCGATGGACGCATTCACTTTGATAAGGTTTCCTTCAATTATCCTTCCCGCCCCGACACTGTAGCAATTAAAGATTTTGACCTAGAGATTTCACCTGGTGAGAAGGTTGCGTTCGTCGGTCCCTCTGGTGCCGGTAAAAGTACGACCTTCCATTTACTGCTGCGGTTCTATGATCCCCAAGCGGGACGAATTATTGTCGATGGCGTTGATATAGCCAAAGCGCGGTCTGAAGACGTGCGCGCCCGAATTGGTATCGTACCCCAGGAGACGGTGATCTTCGGGGCAAGTGCCCGTGAGAATATTCACTTCGGTCGCCCAGGAGCCACAGATGCAGAGATCGAAGCTGCCGCCCGGGCAGCTGCCGCGGATGAGTTCATCCAGCAACTACCGAAGGGTTACGACTCTTTCCTGGGAGAACGGGGAACACGCCTTTCCGGTGGACAGAAACAGCGTATCGCAATTGCCCGTGCGATTCTCAAGGATCCACCGATACTGTTGCTCGACGAGGCGACCAGCTCACTAGATGCAGAAAGCGAACGCCTGGTGCAGGAGGCACTGGAATACCTGAAGAAGGGACGTACAACGATTGTTATCGCCCATCGGTTGGCCACGGTGCTGAAATCCGACCGCATCGTTGTCATGAACGAGGGTAGAATCATCGATGTTGGCCGTCATGAAGAGTTGGTTAGCCGCGATCCGTTGTATACAAGACTTGCTGAGCTACAGTTTGGGGAGGCAACAGAAATAAACCCACCCAGCAAAAGGTTTGGGCATAATTAGCGTCTCTTTTTTAAGCGGTTCTATGCGATAGAGAGAAGGGGGGGCGTGGGGGGGGCACTCTGGACAAAGAAAAAGGGCCAGGAAGACCCAGCCCTTTCTGCTACCATTTTGCTACCATAACAAGCCAAACCAACAAGTAAAAGGATGAATGACGGAAGTAAAGAAAGGATAACTCACAATGAAAAAGGCATTGTTATTCTCCTGGATTTCCATTTTTGTTCTTTTGGGCTGTTCAAGCACCAGGCCTGCCACCCTTGGAGTCACCAAGGGAAGGCTCGCTCCCTGTCCTGATGCACCACACTGTGTCTCGACCCAGAGCGAAGATGAAGGCCATAGGATGAAACCTTTCTCATACACCACATCACAAGCAGAAGCTCAAGAAAAACTTCTCACTATAATCCGATTGATGAAACGAACAAAAATCATTTCCATAAAAAATGACTACCTACACGCTGAATGTACTTCAGCCTTTTTTCGCTATGTTGATGATGTAGAGTTTTACTTTGATGACGAGCAAAAGCTTATTCACTTCAGATCATCTTCCCGGCTCGGCTACTATGATGTAGGCGTCAATCGGAGGCGAATGGGAAAAATTAGGGAAATATTCCTCGGTAACTAATACCAATCATCATGAACCCCGAGATAACCATACGACTCAGCTTCTTTTTCAGTATCTTTATCCTGCTCGCACTTTGGGAACTGTTAAATCCGCGCCGTGCACTGGGAACTTCTAAAAAAATGAGATGGTTCAATAACCTAGTCATTGTGTTACTCGACACAGTAATTGTGCGATTATTATTTCCCCTGGTGCCCATGAGCATGGCTCTACTGGCCCAAGAACGGGGGTGGGGGCTGTTTAACAATCTAGGTGTTCCCTACCTGCTTGAAGTAACAGTAGCGGTGATAGTGCTCGATTTTGTTATCTATCTCCAACACGTGCTATTTCATGCCGTTCCACTTCTGTGGCGTTTTCACATGGTGCACCATGCGGATCTGGATTTAGACGTTACCTCAGGTGTGCGTTTTCACCCCATTGAAATTATTCTCTCTATGGGCATCAAGCTTGCCGCTGTCGGTTCACTCGGACTGCCTGCGCTCGCTGTGTTTATTTTCGAGATTTTGTTGAACGGTACCTCGATGTTCAACCATACCAACGTATTTATTCCCTTGAAGCTAGATCGTATCATTCGCCTCTTAATCGTCACACCTGATATGCATAGAGTTCACCATTCCGTCATCCTGAGGGAAACTGATAGCAACTACGGTTTCACCCTGTCTTGGTGGGACCGGCTTTTAGGTACCTATCGAGCTCAACCGGCAAAAGGTCATCAATGGATGACGATTGGGCTCTCCCGATTTCTGGATGAGAAGCGACAAACGCTGCTCTGGTTGTTGGCCCTTCCCTTTCTCAAAAAAGCTAAATAATATATATAAAAAATGAGCTCTTTTTTGAAGAATAATTGATTCTAGGAAGGATTCCTTTTGTTTTTAGGTGTGATTGTGAAGTGTTATTATTTTATCGAATCTTGTTTTGTCATTTCTTCGAAAACTTCTTTTCTTTCCTCTTCCGTATAGTGAAATAATGGACAGTAACGTTCAATAACCTTGAAGAACCTTTTCATGCAGAAGAATATTTTTTGTTTTTTTCTAGGACAATCAAAAGGACAATAATCTGTAAGTGATTTTTTCCCGATCTCAGACATACCATTCATTGATCAGTTACCTCAGGCAAAACATACCACCTCAATCTTTTAGAGGCCTACATAATTAGTTCAAAGTGGTTTTGAAGTAAAGGAAGCTCACTTGTGCCAAACGAGAGGCTGATATAGACAAACTGTCCTGAACAGCACTTGACTTGACAGTGGTCAGATCCCCCTGACGTATCAATGACAGTTATACTGCCATCATCTTCTCTTCCAAATTCTTATCATTGAACAGCTTCTTACCCTCAATAAATGTCTCCATCGGCGTTCTACCCTTACAGCGTTTTCCCTGATGGGTACGTTTCCAGTTGTACTCAACAATATACTCATCTAAGTCATTTTGTAAAGTCTCAATGTCAGAATAAATCTTCTTACGGAATGTGCCTCGGTAAAATTCATTGAGCACGGTCTGATGAAATCGTTCGCAGATACCGTTGGTCTGCGGGCTTTTGACTTTCATCTTGGTGTGGTCGATGTCATTGAGCTATAGATACAACTGATACGGATGTTTATCCGGTGAACCGCAGAACTCAGTCCCTCGATCTGTCAGAACACGCAGGATAGGGACATGCTGCTCCTCGAAGAACGGCAGCACCCGTTCATTGAGAGTATCTGCTGCGGTGACCGGGACCTTGCTCGTATAGAGTTTTGCAAAGGCCACTGAGGAATAAGTGTCCACCACCGTCTGCTGGGAGGGATGGTTTCTACCTCTTATGGAACGAGGAAGTTATAAAGAGACTACGGGAAAAATA
>JAZFSJ010000285.1:0-2126 GCA_036446115.1 Thermodesulfobacteriota bacterium
CTGGTAAAAGGCAAAAATAATAATCTGGGAAATGCCATTCATCACAGTAGCAACCTCTGGGATTTTTGGGCAGGGCTGGATGAGCAGATAAAAAGTGGATGTGGAAAGGAGCCTGATGAAAATAAAATAAATAATTATTCCCACAGGCTGCAGGACTATTTATCTTCGATGAATGACTTTGCGACAATAAAGGCCGATGCTATCGCAGATACCATCATGATCAGTGATCACAGTAAGATGTTGGACCTGGGATGCGGTCCGGGCACTTATGCTATAGCCTTCGCGGAGAGAAATCCAGAATTGCAATGTACAATAGTTGATTTAGATCCTAACCTTGTGTATACTCGAAAGCTTATTAATAAAAGCAACTGCCGGGATAGGATAGTTATATCAGCCTGTAACATCCTGGAAGATGAAATTCCCGGGAGTGGATATGATTTGATCCTGATATCAAATCTCATCCATATCTATGGTAAAGAAGAGGTGAAAAATATCATTGAGAAGGCATGGGGTGTAGCCGCCGCTCATGGCAAGATAGTTATACATGACTACATTGTGAATGAAACGGGGATAGGACCTCTGGTTGCTTCTCTTTTTGATCTTACCATGCTGGTCGGTACTCCCCACGGTAAATCTTATAATGTTCTGGAAATAAAAGAGTTGCTTGGGCACTTGGATGTTAAGAGGATCAGACACATACCAGTTTGTCTGGGATCATCTTTAATAATCGGTGAAAAATGAAAATAAAACAAAAGGAAATGAATTAAACCGCAGAGAGTACAGAGAATAAAAATAAATATTCAATATTTAAAATCCTCTGTGTACTTTGTAGTGAAAGTGAGGAGGTAACAAATGGCAAACATCATTGAAGAGGCATGTAGGGGAAATATCACTCCCGAGGTGGAGGAGGTAGCAAAAAAGGAGAACCTTAAGGCTGACTATATTAGAGATATGATCGCCCAGGGGAAAATTATTGTTCCCCTGAATACTAATCGAAAATCCACCCTGGTAGGAATAGGGAAGGGGCTTGCAACCAAGATTAATGCAAGCATAGGGACCTCTTCGGATATTGTAGATATTGATGCTGAGGTAAAAAAGGCAAGGGTCGCTGAAGAATGCGGAGCGGATACCCTGATGGAGTTAAGTGTGGGCGGAGACCTGGACCTTATCAGACGTGAGGTTCTTGCAGCGGTTAAGCTTCCTGTAGGGAATGTGCCCCTCTATCAGGCCTTCTGTGAAGCTGCGAGAAAGTATAAAGATCCCAATAAACTATCAGAAGAGATGCTCTTTGATTTGATTGAAAAACAATGTGCTGATGGTATTTCTTTTATGGCCATCCACTGTGGGATAAATCTCTATACCATCGAAAGACTAAAGAAACAGGGGTACCGATATGGCGGACTGGTGTCAAAAGGCGGGACATCCATGGTGGCCTGGATGCTTGCCAATAATAAAGAGAACCCACTCTATGAAAAGTTTGACCGTGTTGCATCGATATTAAAGAAGTATGATGTTGTCTTATCCCTGGGGAATGGTCTTCGGGCTGGAGCTATCCACGATTCCTTTGATCGGGCACAGGTGCAGGAGTTAATCCTTAATTGTGAACTGGCGGAAATCGGCAGAAAACTGGGTTGTCAAATGATGGTAGAAGGACCAGGCCATGTGCCCCTGGACGAGATTGAGGCAAATATCATTTTACAAAAAAGGATGAGTAATGAAGCACCCTATTATATGCTGGGTCCCCTTGCTACAGATGTAACGCCGGGTTATGACCATATTTCTTCAGCTATTGGGGCCGCGAATTCGGCCAGGTATGGTGCGGACCTTATCTGCTACATAACCCCAGCGGAACATCTTGCACTCCCTAATGAAGAAGACGTGCGTATGGGTGTGAAAGCCGCAAAAATCGCCGCGTATATCGGTGATATGAATAAGTATAAAGACACATGCAGAGGAAGAGATAAGGAAATGAGCAAAGCAAGGAGAGATTCAAACTGGGATAAACAGTTCGAATGGGCGCTCTTTGAAGAAGATGCAAGGGCGATCAGAAAAAGCCGCGAACCTCAGGATAAGCGTACTTGTACTATGTGTGGAGAATTCTGTGCCAACGAGGGTTCCTCGCGACT
>JAZFSJ010000286.1:0-10652 GCA_036446115.1 Thermodesulfobacteriota bacterium
CAGATATATTCAGCATCTATTTCGCCATCTGCCACTAACTCCGAAAGCCTTTCGACAATATGGGTCTGTGGAGTGATGGGATAGGCAGCTGCAACTTCAATCCTCGCCAGTTTTGCTGCCTCGGCAATTGCAAAGGAGGCCTCTGTCCCTACTCTCTTACTCATTTTTCTTCCTCCACCACCATGGTGATTACACCCGTAGGACACTCCCGGGCACAAATACCACAACCCTTGCAGTAAAAGAGGTCTGCCTCAAAACATCCTTCTTCATTAGGATTTATGCAGGGCTCAGGACAATAGATAGAACATACACCACACTTAATACACTTGGTAAAATCGTAGGTCGGTCTCTGTGACCTCCAATCACCCGTCTTATAACTGCTGGCGCTTCCCGGCTCCGTTACTACACAACCGATTTCCAGCTCTTTCCAAGTTAGCTCATAATCCTGTTTCGCCACTAGATTATTCCTCCACCAACGTTTCTTTAAATGCCTTCTGACACACCTTAATATTTTTCTCGGCAATCCTTCCAAAGCGGTGGTGCAATGGTTCTATCAAGGATTCCATTTTCACTATCCCGCTAGCCTTCACCAGAGCCCCGATCATCGTGGTATTGGTAATAGGAAGCCCCAGGATCTGACGGGCAATAGCAGTGGCATTCAGCACAGCTGTTTTATGCGTGATAGAAAACTCTTTTTTAATATCAGCCAAGGACTTTCTGGTATTAATGACTATGATTCCCTTTTCCTTAAGCCCAACAAGCGCACCGCCCACTTCAATCAGAGCAGGATCTAATACCACTACCACGTCCGGCTCTCTGATACCTGACCGCAGTCTGATAGTCTCATCACTCACCCGGGTAAATGACTGTACCGGCGCCCCTCTTCTCTCTGGTCCGAAACTGGGAAAGGATTGAGCATACTTCCCCTCGCTAATGGCTGCCAGCGCTACCAATTCCGCTGAAGTCACTGCCCCTTGACCACCTCTTCCATGAAATCTTACTTCTATCATCTTTGCTGAAACTTTCCTATGGTGTTTGTGAAAAAAATAATCCAACAAGATTAATTGGATTGGAAATGCCTTGCAAAGTTTGGGGAGAAAATGAAGCCTTTTATTGAAAAGATTTTAAATCAAAATAACTAGACCTTTTCTGGTGCCCTCACAGGGCATACCTTAACACAGGTTTCACACTCCAAACAAAGATCTACATCAACATAACTTCTATCACTGACCAAGCTTATGGCGGTTGCCGGACACAGGTCAATACAACCACCGCATCCCACGCACTTATCTACATCAATTTTAATCATAAGAAAATCTCCCTAAACAACAAAACTGCGCATTATGACTAACACGAAGTTTAAATTCCTGTCAAACACTTTTTTTAATAATTTGCAAAAAAGAGGTTAAAAATCCCTCCTTCCTTCCAGGGCCTTTTTTAAAGTCACCTCATCCGTATATTCGATATCTCCCCCAATAGGTATCCCCTGTGCAATACGGGTTACCTTAACCCCCAGCGGTTTAATCAGTTTCGATAGATAAAGTGCGGTGGCATTCCCATTTGTGGTTGGGTTAGTGGCGATAATCACCTCTTTTATCTGATCCCCCCCAAGCCTTTCCATCAACTCCTTAATCCTTATATCATCCGGGTTAACTCCATCCAACGGTGAGATTACACCATGCAATACGTGGTATCCCCCCCTAAACTCTCCGCTTCCCTCCAGAGCCATGAGGTCCCCAGGTTCTTCAACAATGCAAACCACCTCTTTTTCTCTCTTCTCATCTTTTCAAATTCTACAGGGATTTTGATCAGTCAGATTGTAACAGATAGGACATAGGGTTATCTTTTCTTTAACATTGATGATACTTTTGGCAAGATCTACCGCCTCCTCTTTAGAACAGCGAAGGATATAGAGCGCCAATCGAGAAGCGGTCTTCTCCCCCACTCCCGGGAATCTAGCCAATCTTCTGATCAACTGATTAATCGGTTCAGCTACCTTTGTCATAGAAAAACCTTTTCCTTACGAGGTAAGTCCTGGTATCTGCAGACCACCTGTCACCTTACTCATCTCCTCGGCAACCATCTCCTGAGCTTTTCTCAGCGCTTCGTTGACCGCCGCAACCACCAAATCCTGAAGCATTTCTACATCTTTAGGATCAACTACCTCGGGTTCAATCTTGATAGAAACAATCTCTTGCTTCCCGCTAGCGACCACGGAAACCATGCCCCCACCGGCAGAAGCCTCAACGGTCTTCTGGGCAAGCTCTTCCTGAATTTTTGCAATCTGAGCCTGCATCTTTTGAGCTTGCTTCATGATAGATCCTAGATTTTTCATTATCTACTACCCCCTTTCACTTGGTAAGAAAATCTTCTTTTTTGACCTCAACAATCTTTCCATCAAAAATGGACAGTGCCTCATCCACAAGGGGATGGTTTAAGGATTCTTCCTCGCTACCCTTTTTCCTCTCATTTGCCCTCCCCCTTGCTTGAACCTTCGACTGATTGTTAACCTCTTCCTTAAGGGGCGATACTTTAATTTGCATACTCTTCTCAAAGAACTTTTCACATATATCTTTAAGTTGTTTCCTATTCTCTGTATCATTGGCGCTTTCAAGGAAAAACGAGTTGGAGGCAAATCCTAATTCAATTTTATCCTCATCGAGATTGAGAAGGTGTCCATGCTCCAGTATTCCTGCAAGCATAGGTTTTTCCTTTTTCGCAAAGACCATGAACTTTTCCCATGCCTGTTCCGAGCCACTCTTTCCGATACCATTGTTCGACATAGTAGCCGTCTCTTCTTCCAGTTGAGAGGTTTCACCATCGCTCTCCTGTGTTTCTTCATACTCCACGGGTTTCGCGGGAAGAGGCCTCGCTACACCACTTTCGCTCACGGCCTTCTTGCCCAAGATTCTTTTTTCCAAATCACTCAGCTTTGCTAATGCATCGTCCAAAGGCACCAGACGTCCGAGATACACCATTTTAAGTAAAATCATCTCCAGAACAATATGTGGCTGTGAAGACCTGTTAATTTCCTCTTCTGCCTTAAACCAGACATCAAAAAGTCTTTGGAGCATCTCTACTTCGCAATCCTTTACCTGTTTTTTCAAAGTTCCACACTCATCAGGGGATAAGTCCATCAGCCTGGCAGGTTCTTTACTGATCTTAATAATAATTATATTTCTCAAGTGCTCGAGAAATGCCTGATAAAACTGCCTGGTGTCGTATCCAAAACGAAAGAGTTCTCTTACTATATCAAGACATCCTTTTGCGTCCTTATCTAACAACGCCTGAGAAGTTCTCATCAGTAAATCCTTATCCACTATTCCCAACACTTCAACAATATCATTATCCTCAATTTGTTTTCCCGCATAGGAAATAACTCTATCTAATATACTCTGAGCATCTCTCATGCTTCCCTCTGCCTCACTGGCAACCCATCCCAGCCCCTGTCTGCTTATAGTAATATCCTCTTTAGAGGTTATCTTATCGAGATGTTCCACTATTGCTTCGAGTGATAGCCGACGCAGATCAAATCTCTGGCAACGCGAAAGTACAGTAGGGAGAATCTTGTGTGGTTCAGTAGTGGCAAATATGAAGATGACGTGGGCAGGAGGTTCCTCTAATGTTTTAAGCAAGGCATTGAACGCACTATTAGATAACATATGGACTTCATCGATAATATAGATCTTATACCTGCTCCTCGATGGAACATACTTAACGCTCTCTCTCAACTCTCTCACATCATCCACCCCCGTATTAGAGGCGCCGTCAATTTCCAACACATCCATAGAATTTCCTTCGGTGATTTCTTTACAAGATGTACACTGGTTACAGGGATGAGGCGTAGGACCTTCCTGGCAATTGAGCGCCTTCGACAAAATGCGGGCAACAGAAGTTTTACCCACCCCCCTTTGACCAGCAAAAAGAAAGGCATGGGCAATCCGATTGCTTTCTATGGCGTTTTGCAGGGTCTTGACCACGTGTTTCTGACCGATTACGTCTTCAAACACCTGAGGCCGCCACTTACGAGCGATAACCAGGTAAGACACAATACCTCCAGTACTACTCAAGAAATTTAATAAATATTGATAGCTAGGCTACCCTGCGGCACACGGAGGGTTTTACTACCGCTGCTTCCTTCCGGACCTGACGGGGTTCGCAAATTTCCGTTGCGCAGGACCCAGCTATCAATATTTCTACGAACATCCTCTGGCGGAGAGAGTGGGATTCGAACCCACGGTCCCTTTCGGGACACACGATTTCCAATCGTGCCCCTTCGGCCTCTCGGGCATCTCTCCTGAAGTAAAAAATCAGGGCACAGATTTACACAGATAAACGCTGATTACTATTTTCTCAAATTATCAAATTTTAGTTCCAGCCTCTCTTTTCTTATAGCATGGGATAAGCGGAGAGAGTGGGATTCGAACCCACGATCCCGTTTCAGCGGGATACCGCTTTTCGAGAGCGGCGCCTTCAACCACTCGGCCATCTCTCCCCACGCAATATCTTCATTCTGTCTCCTGCATCATGTATCTTTGCCCTGGCGCTTTTTCTTAAAGAACTCCTGAATAATTCTCCTGCATTCCTCTTCCAAAATACCCGAAACTACTGTCATTTTATGCAAAATACCAGGCGAGGAAGGAATATCATAGACACTGCCACAGGCCCCTGATTTGAGATCGAAAACACCAAATGTTAGCTTCTCAATCCTTGCCTGCACCAATGCACCAATACACATCACGCAGGGTTCAACCGTAACATAAAGCGATGTGTTGGGCAAGCGATAATTACCCATCTTAAGAGCGGCTTCCCTCAGCACCAGAATTTCAGCGTGAGCAGTAGGATCATTCAAGGAAATAGGCATATTATGGGCTCTGGCAAGCACTTTTCCTTTAAAGACAAGGACAGCACCTATGGGAATTTCACCTTTTTTAAGCGCTTTTTCCGCCTCCTCAAGAGCCATCCTCATATACTGCTCTTCAGAACCATGCTGAATCTCCCCTATTTCTTCTTTCATGTTACCTCACAGCAGATGGGCTTTTTACGAAGTTGCCAGAAATAATAGTTTCAATCACCCACCCTGTCAACGTAATTTTTACCCCGTTAGAGATAACGCTATGTAATTTTATAAGGATTTGCCCTGTTAAGTAAACTACCACCCGTGAAACGGGTGGCTTTGTTTTACGGCCAAAGGCCGTTAAACAAAGGAAGCACGAAAGTGCTAGTGTTTCCTTTTGCGACCCCGGTCGAAGCACGGGTTTTTCAAAGCAAAAAATAAAATTGATAAAATAAATTCAAGCTTCGCAAGTAATTTTCCGATACTGTCCCCTAACTTCTTTCTTAGCGAGATTTGAAGCAATCGAATTATTGGAAATCATTTTTTTGTTGACAAAAAAATTTCCTAATGTATAAAGGCATTCTACTCCCTGTACAGGATAAGAAAAAACAAATCTAACGGACAGGAAAATACGGAGACAGTATGTACAAGACAATAAAGAAAATGCTATCTCAAATGCGAGAGGAACTCATAGAAGAAATCGCCAGAAACAGAAAGATGGAAACCGAAGAGTTAATAACTGAAATTGGCGATCTCTATGATTCGGCAGATAACGAAAGAGACCGCCAGCTTTCTCATATACTCAATGATCGTGATAGGAGAAAACTTATAGAAATAGATGAAGCATTAGAACGCATTGACGACGCTACCTATGGTATCTGCAGAGAGTGTGGTAGAAGAATTACTGCCAACCGATTAAAAATACTGCCTTTTGCCCGCCTCTGTGTCCCATGCAAATCAGACACTGAAAAACAGGTAGGCCAGTATAAAAGAGTCGAAGAAGAAGCGCCTTACAAAGATCTCTCTAATATTGAAGCAGAGGAACTTGAGGAATAAACTATCACGAAGGATCTAAAAAGAATTATAAAACCGATCATTCTAATTACCTATAACTAAGTAAACGACCACCCGCAAACGGGTGCTTTTTTTTGCCAAAGGCCACAAAAAGCAAACATAAAAACCTACTTATAACTAAGCAAACTACCACACCCAAAGGGTGTGGTTTTGTTTTACCCGGATGGGTGAAACAACCTGGCTGAGCTCCCTGGCCGAGCTCGGGCAAGGCGGTTAAGCAGGAAGCACGAAAGTGCTATTGTTTGCAATCTACAAAACCATTTTCATTATCCCTTCATACCTCTTCGTGTGCCCCATTAGATAAAATTTATGGGTCCTATTACATTACAATTCTTTGCCTTGAATTGTTTAAACCACACATAAGATCTGAGCTAAATATCTAACGGGGTAAACTTCGTGGTTATTCTTTACTTAAAAATTCCCTTGAAAACCAAGCCACTTTTGTTTAGGTTATGCGTAGGCACTAAACCTATTTGTACAAAAAACACCTTAAAAAAATCTCTAAAATGAAACAGATCATCTTAGGGACGGCTGGTCATATTGACCACGGCAAAACCACTCTTATAAAAACCCTGACCGGAGTGGATCTTGATCGGTTGAAAGAGGAGAAAGCGAGGGGGATAACCATCCAGCTCGGTTTTACTTCTCTCTCTCTCCCTAGCGGTCAGATATTAGGAATTGTCGATGTCCCGGGACATGAAAAATTTGTGAGGAATATGGTGGCGGGCGTTGGGGGAATAGATATCGTTCTTTTCACCATCGCGGCCGATGAAGGGATAATGCCCCAGACGAGAGAACACCTGGATATCTGCCAACTCCTTAAAATTAAACGGGGCATTATCGCAGTGACTAAAACTGACTTGGTTGACGAAGAGTGGTTACAAATGGTGAAAGATGAGATAAGAGAATTTATTCAAGGTAGTTTCTTAGAAAAGGCCCCTATTATTCCCCTCTCATCTACCGCCGGACAAGGCATCTCTTCTCTCCTTGCTACTCTTGATACTATAGCTCAAGAGGTTGAAGAAAGGACATCAGAAGGACTTTTCAGGCTCCCTGTCGATAGGATCTTCACCATGAAGGGGTTCGGAACAGTAGTAACCGGGACCTTGATTGCGGGTACCATTGCAACAGGTGACAGTGTAGAAATATTACCTGAAAAACTAGAGGCCAAGATACGAGGCATCCAAGTACACAATAAGCAGGTAGAAAAGGCCAGCGCGGGATTAAGAACTGCTATCAACCTCCAGGGGATGGATAAAGATTTTTTAGAAAGAGGAAACGTTTTGGTTCCACTCAAAACTGTAACACCCACTTCAAGAATTGACGTAATGATAGAACATCTCTCAAGCTCTTCTAAGCCCTTGAAAAACCGCTCAAGGATCAGACTTCACAGTGGTACCAGTGAAGTTCTCGCTCAGCTCATCTTGCTCGATCAAGATGAGTTACCACCAGGGGGAAACGCACTTGCTCAGTTTAAACTGGAAAGGCCAATTGTAGTCCTCCCGCGAGACAGATTTGTTATCAGAAATTACTCCCCCATCTTCACCATAGGTGGAGGAGAAGTACTTGATGCCAACCCTCACAAACACAAGAGACTTGCATCAGAAACATTGGCTCAACTAAACGCCATTAAAGGGGGATCAGACAAAGAAAATATTCAGTTATTTGTTTCAGATTCCGGCTGGGCAGGTCTTGACCTACTGCAGCTCGTCCCCAAAACAGGTAAATCCCCCTCTCAGATATCACGGCTCCTTAATGAACTCATCCAAGAAGGCAAACTAATCCTCATCGATAAAGAAACTCAAAGGGTGATTGCATCCCAAAAGCATGAAGAACTCAAATCCTTGCTTCTTAAACAGATGAAAGATTATCATAAGAAGTTCCCGCTAAAAAAGGGTATTCCCAAAGAAGAGTTAAAAAGCAAGCTCCCGCCACTTATTGACCCTAGATTATTCAATTATCTTCTCACAGATTTGTTCAACTCTTCTCTTATTGCAGTTGAAAAGGAAAAACTATGGCTTCACGATCACAAACCCCTCCTCAAGGATTCTCAAAAAGAGTTACAAGACACCATTGAGAAAATCTACCGTAAGGGTGGTCTCACACCCCCTTCTTTTAAGGAACTGGTTGTGCAGCTCTCAAGTGATGAACGAGAAACGAAGAGTATTATAGATTTACTCACTGCCGATAGTATAGTAGTCAAAGTCAAAGACAATCTCTGGTTCCACAGAGATGCACTGGAAACACTCAAGAAAAACCTTATCGAATTCCTTAAAGATAACGGTGAAATCACTACCCCCCAGTTTAAAGAACTCACTCAGGCTTCCCGTAAGTATACCATCCCCCTTATGGAATACTGTGATCAGTCAAAGATTACGATAAGAGTGGGTGAAAAGAGGGTCCTACGAGAAAAACAAAGGTGAGTAAAAAAGAATTTCACCGCGAAGATCGCAGAGAAAGTAACAGAGCATTTCTTTTAAAGAACGTTTCACTAAAGGAACTCTTCGTTCGAGGAGCGTTTCACTTGAGGATGCCTTAAGGTCCGCAGGACCGCTCCTCAAAGCCAGAAGGGCTGATCCTTAAACGAAGTCATCTTAAGGTTGCGCTTTCCTCGGTAAAACATAGCACGGTGGGAGCTAAGCCTTCAATATCTCTCGGGCTTTTACAATATCCTTTTTTATTTGCTCCACCATCAATTCAGGTTTGTCAAATTTCTTTTCGTCTCTTAACTTTTCTATGAAAATTACTTCAATCTTATTCCCGTAGATATCCTTGTCAAAATCGAGCATATGAACTTCCAGGGAGAAACCTTTATCGGGAATGGTGGGATTGGTCCCGATATTCATTACCCCCCGAGTGTAGTTATCTCCTGTAATAACCTTCACCGCAAAAACACCGCTTTGAGGGTAAAGCTCTTTCTCCGGTTCTATATTGGCCGTCGGTATGCCAAGCTTTTTTCCTAGAGCTTTTCCCCTGACTACCTTTCCACTTAAGGTATAGCTTCGGCCTAAAAACTTCGCAGCCTCTCTCACCTCACCTTTCAGAACACAATTCCGAATCATGGTGCTTCTCACCTCTTTCCCCTCAACCTCCACATTTTCCAAAATTCCTACTTTAAGACCGCAACCTTCCCCCAAACATCTTAAGAGATCAGTGGTACCTGTTCTTCCTTTTCCAAAGCGATAATCAGGGCCGATAAGGACCTCTTTTGCATGGATCTGATTACAAAGGACATCACTCACAAATTCATCTGTAGATAATTGGGCAAAATCCTTAGTGAAGGGCTCACGCACCAGTACATCAATTCCTGTCCATTCAATGACCTTCTCCTTTTCACCCCTGGTAGTAATCAGCGGAAAAAAGCGTTTAGGATCAAGCACCTTAAGGGGATGGGGATCAAAGGTGTATACCACTGATAGTCCCCCTGTTTCATGAGCCTTTTCAATAACCTTTTTAAAAATCGCCTGGTGGCCCAAGTGAACCCCATCAAAATTACCAATGGTTACTACCGGGTTCTTAAGCTCTTCCTTAAGCTGTGATGCACCTTCAAATATAATCATATCTTCTATACTACCCTGGATTTCGTTAAATGGATCCTGTTCTCAATCAGCAGTCCAAAATCCGCAATCAGAAATATCTATTCTTGCCATCCTTCCATTACTCCATTACTCCAATTAGGGCAAAGCCCCGAAGTTTCCCTCAGTACAACATTAACTTAGCACGTGCTTCAGCAATTAATTTACCATCTTCTTTGTTGGCAACAGCCCTGGTATAAATAAGTTTCTTGGAAAGCTTGGTAACTTCTGCCCTTACCTTTAAAGGTTCTCGTGTCTTTGCTATATCTTTAAACCTTACATCAAGAGATGCGGTTAATACATGGTATCCCAGGAAGTGAGCCAGCTTTGCCATTGCCTCATCCATAACCGTAGCAATAATCCCCCCATGCACAACCCCCTCCCAGCCCTGATGTAGCTCAGAAGGCAAAAAAGTAGTCTCAACGCTCTTATCATGCTCATACAATGTGAACTCTAAGTGAAGACCTTTTTTGTTCTTCCTACCACAGGCATAGCACATATCATTATCTTCTAAGTGCATGGTTTTCCCCTACCTTTCTCTTAAAAAGATTAAAATGGGATATGCGATTTGTGATATGCGCCTTTACGACTTATGGTCCTTCTCTACTGCACGAATGAAACGATTAAGCTTCCGACCAAGTTTGTCCAATGTACTCAAAATATCTTCAGCATTTTCATTTAAATCAGGATAGCAATCCCTGATATACTCCACCCACTCAATTGTTTCATTGCAGGATGCATGCGAAAAAACTAAAAAACGTATAAATTCTGCTTTATAATCTTCTTCTGCAAAAAACCTCTACAATATTTGCAGAAATTGATTTCGAAGAACGGCGAAGTTGGCTACTTGTTTCATACAATTCCAATTTAGGCAAATTTAAAGAAAACTGATGGACCATAATTCCAAGTCTGTGTGCAATTTGATAGACCTCAAGATCTTTATATGTTCTATAATCACTCATATCTCAGATCTCACATCCCACATCACATATTTAATTGACAAAAGAGAGAATCTATTATAATTAAGGAAAATAATAAGGCAACATATCACTTCTCATGTAGTTTTTCAAGTGCCGAAGTGGTGGAACTGGTAGACACGCTAGGTTCAGGGTCTAGTGGGAGCAATCCTGTGCGAGTTCGAGTCTCGCCTTCGGCACCATTTACTT
>JAZFSJ010000287.1:0-6186 GCA_036446115.1 Thermodesulfobacteriota bacterium
ATTATGTGTGGCAAGTGCTTTTCAACCTGCGGTAGTAATGTTGATATCAATACAGTCAACAGGGCACTTATGTATTGTGAGGGATATAGAGATTTTGAACAGGGACGCCGGACCTACCTGGCATTAAGCAGCAGAGAAAATGGATTTTCCTGTATAAACTGCACTTCTCCTACCTGCCAGTGTGCGAATGGTATCAAGATAGCGGAGAGGATGCGGTATGCACACTCTCTTTTTGCGTGAGGGGAATAAAGTGAAAAACAGAATTTTATTAAAGACTATACTATGGTGCAACACATGTTTTCTTTTATTCTTGACCATTCCTGAGGTGACGGCGGACTCTGGGGTGAAGAAATTGCTACCAAAGCGTTCCGGTGTTGTCGGATGGCAATTGGTAGGGGATTATTACCACTACCTTCCAAACAACCTCTATAATTATATCAACGGGGCGGCGGACCTATTCATCTCTTATGGTTTTGTTAAGCTAGTGGGTGCAGAATATGCCCCCGGGGCCAGCCAGCAAGAGAACGCGATCGTAGACGTATATGATATGGGGAACAAGCTGAATGCATTCGGGGTCTTTCAGTCAAAAAGGGATCCTGAAAGTACATCCTTTAAAATCGGCGCAGGGGCTTTTGGGAGTGAAAAGTATGTATTTTTTTACAAAGATCGTTTTCATGTTGAGATCCAGGCGTATCTGTCCACCAGCAAGGACAAAGACATTCCTATAAAGCTGGCCCGGAAAGTGGCTGATGGCATATCAGGGGATTGTACCCCCCCCTCTGAGCTCAATTATTTACCTGAGGCCGGCCGGGTATCCGGATCGGGCATATATATCACAGGGGGGATATTAGGACATGCCTATTTGGATAGAGGTATGATGGGTGATTACCGGCTTGGCGATGAAACGGTTAAGGCTTTTGTAGCCTTTTTTCCTTCCGGAGAGCACGCAGTAATAGCCCTTAACCGATATAAAGATTTTTTAAAAAAGGCAGGTGAGAAGTGGCAGGCACTTAATGGGTTTGGAGAACAGGGTTTTGTTTCAAAGGAACCTTATCATAAAAATATTCTTGTGTCACAACAGGGCTCTTTTGTAGTAGGGGTCACAGACCTTTCCCAGGCTCAAAAGGGGGAAGAGCTCTTGAGGAGTTTAATAAGCAAGGTGAAAAAACCGTCTTAGAATTTTGACCACTATTTCAATACCCCATCATTCCATTTGGATGGCATAAGTCGAATACCAATAAGAGTACTATGATCTCAATAAGTCGTAAAATTTCCAATAGGTAAACACTTGTGAGGATAATCCATGAAGAAAGACAAGATTAAAAAACTGGGCGAACTTAAAAAACAGACATCTCGTATTCCCGGTGTGCGTGAGGAAATGCGTAGCAACTTGATTCGCATGATGAAGGGGAAAAAACCTTTATTTGAAGAACTGAAGGGTTTTGATGATACGGTTATCCCCCAGGTTACAAATGCCATAGTATGTGGTCACAATATCATTATCCTTGGCGAAAGAGGGCAGGGTAAAAGCAGGCTCATCAGGAATCTTGTAAATTTTCTGGATGAGTATATCCCTGCCATAGCGGGGTGTCCCATTAATGATAACCCTTTTGACCCGGTTTGTGCCGACTGCAAAAAAAGATTGATTGATAAAGGGGATGACCTTCCCATTGCCTGGATTCCACGGGACAGAAGACTGGTTGAAAAGCTTGCCACCTCTGATGTGAGCACCGCAGACCTCATCGGGGAAGTAGACCCCATCCGGATTGCCCAGGGGAGGACACTTGACGACGAGACTGCTATACATTTTGGTCTGGTTCCGCGTTCACATCGCGGCATTTTTGCCATAAATGAACTTCCCGACCTTGCAGAGAAAATTCAGGTAGCACTTTTTAACGTCATGGAAGAGAGAGACCTGCAGATAAAGGGCTTTCCGGTGCGTCTTCCCCTCGACGTGCTGGTGGTGGCCACTGCAAATCCTGAAGATTATACCAGCAGAGGTAGGATTATAACACCGCTTAAGGACCGTTTTGATACACAGATCAGGACCCACTATCCTAAGGAAAGAAAAGTTGAAATTGAAATTATGGAGCAGGAGGCACGAAAGATTGCTCAAGACGGTGTGACTTGCCATGTACCTTCCTTCATTAAGAAGATATTAGCGGAAATGACCATGCAGGCGAGGAACAGTCCGGATATCAGCCAGCATTCGGGCGTGAGCTGCCGGATAACCATAAGGAGTTTTGAGGCTATTATAGGAAGCGCGCTTAGACGATGTCTTGCGCTTAAAGAAAATAAGCTGGTGCCGCGCATTACTGATATAGAGTCCACTTTCCCGTCCATCATGGGAAAACTGGAGCTTGAGTACGGTGGCCAGGACAAAAAAGAGTCAGAGATTGTTGAAGATCTGGCAAAACGTGCGGTAAAGGTTGTTTTTGATGAACATTTTAAGGTTGATAAACTATCTTCTATCGTTGATTCCTTTAACAATGGCATAGGGGCCGAGGTCTCTCAGTCTATTCCATCGAAGGAGTACATGGATGGGATGAAGAATGTTCCGGGACTGCATGACGCAGTTAAATCTCTGGGTAATCCTAAAGATCCGGCAGAGGCATCATCTGCCATTGAATTCATCCTGGAAGGTCTGCACTTATCCAACAAGCTCAACAGGGAAGTAGTTGAAGGAGTGAAAGTATATAAAGAACATACCAGTAAACCGTATGACTCTTCTTTCAAGGAAACAATCGAAACATGAAATCAATCATCTACACCGTCTGGGATGGAACCCAGTCCCCATTTTCTCTGAAGAGAAAAGACATTATCAAGTCCTTCATGGATAATATCATGGAGGGTATGGATCCCAGTATGGCCATGGCTCAGATGCTGTGGGAGGGATTTCCCCTTGCCGGTATGGATTTTCGGGTTATGGGCTTAAGTGAGATGTTACAGCAGCTTGAAGAAAAGAAAGAGGAGCTGTTTTCAAAATACAGCCTTGAAAAGGCATTTGATGCACCGATAAACGATCTTAAAGATCTCCTTACAAATGAGGCACTCACAAGAGAAGAACAGGGTGCTCAAAAATCACCGTCATTTGAAAATCTCCCGCCCGGGCTGCTTGAGAAAATAAAGAGCCTTAATGATTTCCCCTTTTTAGATGATGAGAGCAGGGAGACATTTGAGGAGTGGAAGGAGCGGGAAGGCGACATCCGTGAGCTGCTTGAGTTCTACAGTGAGTGGGGGCATCATTTTAAAGGGGATATCTTTCTTAACTTTGATGAAGCGCTGGAACTTATGCGACAGCTCAAGGCGCTTAATGAAATGGCTGAGCAGATTCGTACCGGTAAGTGGACTCAGATTGACCCCGAGACCCTCAAAGAAATGCTGGGTGATGAGGCAAAAAGGTCGCTTGTTATACTGATGCAGGTGCCGGGAGAGCTTTCCCGGGAAGGGATTGTTCTGTTTGGCAAAGAAGGTTTTGATTTGACCCCGAAGGGCATACGCACAATCGCCGAGATGGCCTTCGGTGACCTCTACCATATGGTAAAGAGAGACCGGCAGGGAGGCTACCGGGGCAATGCACCCCAGTCGGGAGAAGCCGAGCCGGATTCATCACGGCCTTTTGTCTTTGGTGACCGCTTTGATCTGGACATTACCAAAACCCTGCTGAAGGCAGTTTCACGTGGGTCCACTTTAGATGGGTGTCTTCGGCTTAAACCGGAAGATTTTCACGTAAGGGACAGGGAACAGCTGATAACCTCAGCCACGGTTATGCTCCTTGACCTTTCCTGGTCCATGTCCTGGCAGCGGAGGTTTAAGGCGGCCAAAAAAGTTGCCCTGGCACTTAATCACTATATAAGGACACGGTTTCCAAAAGATAAATTTTACGTGGTGGGTTTTTCCACTGAGGCACGGGAGTTGAAAGCAAAGGAGCTTGCGCTGGCGGTCTGGGATGTGGGATATGCATTTACCAATCTGCAGGCAGGAATCAGAAAGGCGGCGGAGCTTATAAAGAGAAGCGGCACCAGAAATAATCGCGTAATTGTTTTAACGGACGGCCAGCCCACCGCCTACTTTGACGGTAAACAGACCAGGGTTGAGTTTCCTACCACTATGTATGGCTTAAGCCCCAATGCCTGCAAGGCCACCCTGGCTGAGATCAAGAAGGTTACCGCCCAGGGAATCAACATTGATACCTTTATGCTTGACAATAACCCGGTGCTGGTTGAATTCGTACGGGAGATGTCGCGGATTAACGGGGGGCGGGCAGTAGTATGCATGCCCGGTGAACTGGGGGAGTTGATCATGCTTGAAGAGATAAAGAGAAGAGAAAGAAGATAAGCACATTAATTCCTATATGGCTTTCTTCGTGATTATTTAGTTACTAAATTTATGATTCACCACCAGTAATCTTATTCGCTGTTCCCTGCCCATTATTCCCTTAATGATAGGTCGGTTTATTCTCATCTTTGTCCTCTTTATCTTTATAGCCATCCACCACTTTAAAACGGGATCGTTTCTTTTTAAGCTCCCATTCAAGATATTTCAGATAAAGCAACTTTAAAAATCTTCCCAGTCCCCTGAAGTAAAGATAACCAAAAAGAATTCCTCCAAGATGATACGCACCATGGGGGTTGGCCTTTGCCAGAAAGGTTAGGGATGTAATAATGGCGGTCCCGTAACTTAAGTATTTCGCCTTTATAGGCAAGATAAACATGAGTAGTATAGTAGCTTCCGGGTTTAAAAGTCCGAAGATGACGATTAATGATAAAAGACTTGGCAGCATACCTAAAAATGGGGTATTGAAACCTGAAACACTGCTAAAAGCCAGTCCACATAGTGCCCCTCCCAGCGCGGATGTATAAAAAAGGATCAGGAATCTTCTTGGCCCAAAGGCACTTTCAACAGATCCGGCAAAGAAATAGAATACAAGGCAGCTGAGTAAGAAACTTATTGGATTCCGGGGGTCGTGGATAAAAGGGTGGGTAAAAAACTGCCAGAAATGGAAGTGAGGGTGTCCAAGAGGGTAGAGCTGGATGACCGAAACAACCGGAATTCTAAACCAGTGTTCAAGAAGGAGTTCTGCTACATAGATTATTCCGTAAATAAGTAAGAGCCTTTTCCCCAGTGTTGTTAGCCTGGACCCAAACCCATAAGACATTTCTGTACGATTAGGTCTCATTTATGTCTCCGTAACTAGATGATCAAAGCTGGCTGAAAAATGAAGGGCATTCATTCCTTCCAATTTATCATTAATAATTTTCATTCCGAAGCAAAATAATTGACAATGAGTGGTATTGATAATATTCTGATATACTACATAACAACACTTTAGGATTTTATCTCAGTATAGACATTTTTCTGCAATGGATTAATTGTACAACCATTTCTAAAAAAGTAAAGAGTAAAGCCAATGAAGAAAAAAAAGGTGCCAATTAAAGCGTTCTGGTATTCTGATACGATGGTGATACCCATGTCAGTTACTATCATTACTACCGTTAATAAAGATGGTGTGGTAAATGCGGCCCCCTATTCTCTTGTGCTGCCATATAATATTTCAAAGAAAAATCCGCAGATTATTGTATGCATAAGCAGGCATACTCATACCTGCAAAAATATTATGGAGACGAAAGAATTTGTGATTAACTATCCCACTGCATCGCATTTAGAGGAAGTAATGGAACTGTGCCGGTTGTACCCTGAAGGGATAAATGAGTTGGAATATACCGCACTTACGCCCATTGATTCATTGAAGGTAAAGCCCCCCAGTATCATGGAATGCCCTCAGCATCTTGAGTGTATACTTTCTCATAACCTGGAGGAAGATAGTGTTCATGCCAAGTTGATAGGGGACGTCGCTGCTCTAGTAATGAACGAAAATCTTGTAGATATAGATCGGGGAAAAAGGATAGAGCAATTAAATCTCCCCCTCTATATGGGTGATGAAAAAAAGAGGTATTTCTACTATGGGGATGTAAGAAAAACCACTATGTTCGAGGTTGGTCCTATCCCTTCAAGGAAAGGAGGCACAAAGGTTATTACCCGTATTCCCTGGGAAGAAGGGGTGCTTGCAAAGCTAGAAGAGATTCCCCCTGAAATCAGGCAGATTGTGGTGGAGACGGTTGAGAATGTGGTGAAAAAGGAAGGAGAGGATAGGGTAACACATGAATTGTTTCTGCAGATGTTGGA
>JAZFSJ010000288.1:0-3709 GCA_036446115.1 Thermodesulfobacteriota bacterium
TAATAATGTGACATTAATTGGGAGGAAAACCTGCAAGGGAAATTCCATCTCTGGATGTATTTTTGACTCGGTACATTGCATCATCGACAGCCTTTAGTAATTCGTCTTTAGTCGTAGCGTCATCACCGAAGGTAGCGACCCCAAAGCTGGCCGTTATCCTGATATTAAATCCCTCCTCCGCAAAGTAAACTTCCGAGTTGATGGCCTTTCTCAATCGTTTAGTAACCTCATGAGCCTGTTTTTTATTGCTCTGGGGCATGATTATTACGAATTCATCACCCCCATACCGTACCGCTCGATCCACCTTCCTTACATTTCTTAAGATAACTTTGGCAACCCTGTTTAACATTTGACTTCCGACCAGATGTCCATAGGTATCGTTAACTCGCTTAAAATAATCCAGGTCAAAGAATGTGATAGAGAAAGTATTGTGGTATCTTTCGTATCTATCTATTTCATTTTCAATGATTTGATGAAGATGTCGGGAATTGTATAATCCCGATATATCATCAGTTATGGTGAGTTCTTGTATGCGTTGGTAATTACGGGAATTTTCTAAAGCAATGGCTGCGTAATCAGCAACGGTGGTGAGAATTTCCACATCCCTTTTACTTAAGGGATGTGGTTCACTTTTGTTGACTATTTCAATTACCCCTAATACCTTATTTTTAAACTTCATAGGGGTCGCAATGATGGATTGGGTGGCAAAGTTGCTTATTTTGTCAATCTTCTTGGAGAAACGTGGATCTTGATTGACGTCAGGTACCAATAGAGGTTGCCCATTCTGGGCAGCCCAACCGGCAATTCCTTCTCCCATTTTTATCCGAATGTTTTTTATTCTGTCAGCTGCCTCTCCCACCACGATCTCGAAGTAGAGTTCATTTTTATCTTCATCGAGTAGGAGGAGTGACCAATTACTGGGGCGGAAATAATCGGCTATGGTTTGCATGATTTTTAGTAAAATTTCCCTAATCTCCAGGCTGGAGGTTAAGGCCTTACCGATCTCGTTATATATGCTGATTTCTTCTTGAAATCTCTTTAGATTTTCTTCAATACCTTTTGCACTCATAACATCTTCTCTTATCGGGGGGGAAATTGATTTCTTAAGAATTAATACTAGAGTTTGAAGATATAGTAGTCTCCCTTAGATAGTTTCTTATACAGGAATGTTTTTGTGATGTGAAGATTTATTGCATGCGATTCAGGCTTCTGTGAACTTCTGGGTAATGCCGTGGTTTTAATCGGGAGTTTGTTCTTTGTAAAATATCAAGGATATAAGGGATCCACTTCCATAAGCGCCTTGCTGGAGGAGGAAGAAGACGGGCACAAGGAAAAAGGCTTTAAGAGAATGGAGCTTTAAGGCGCTGTTAATAGCTACTACGATTAGATAGAGTGATCCCAGCCCGAGATACAGTTCGAGTATAAGTAGCGCAGGATGCCAGAAAAATGATGAAATAATCAATATAATTGCGAAAAACAATATCAGAGAAGGGAGAATATGTAATAGTTCCAGACTTGCAGGATGAAGCCGGGCAAGGGTGATTCTGGCTTTGCCCATATAAAAGGTTTGCTTTAGAAACTTACCTAGCTGTTCTCTTCTGCGGTGGTAAACTCTTGCGTAATCTTGGTAGTCCAGGTCAAACCCTTCTTGTTTAATACGGTAGCTCAACTCGATATCTTCTGCATGAAACATTTTTTTGAATCCTCCAGTTGCCTGGTAGGCTTTTCTGGAAATAGCCATGTTGAAAGTTCTGGGATAAAAGTGAGCCAATCTTCTCCCTCTTTTTCCTCTTAATCCCCCGGTGGTTAAAGGAGAGGTCATAAGATAATGGAAACAGCGCATGAGAAGGGGGTCTTTATCATTGATAATTTCCTTTCCTCCTACTGCTCCCATCTTTTCTGAGTCGAAAGGTTTGATCAAGTGTTCAAGCCACTTGGGCTCTGCAATGCAATCGGTATCAATGAACGCAAAAATATCACCTTTTGCCTTCTTCATCCCCAGGTTCCTGGCAGCACCGGGACCTCCGTGAACCTGGGTATAGAACAATATCCTTACCTTGAATTGATCCAGGTGCTTCATGAGCCATTCTTCTGTGCCATCACCAGAACCGTCATCTACTACAATAATTTCAAACTGGGAAGATGGTAAGGTTTGTCTGTTAAGAGAGTGAAGGAGTTTTTCTAATTCGTGTCTTCTATTATAGGTTGGAATGATAACGGAAATTGTTAAATGATTGATTTTTTCCAAAGAGTTATCCCGCTACCCGCGAAATGTTTATCTTGAGTCCAGTTTTTCTTTAACTGTGTAAGATATATCCTTTTGAGATGAAAAGACGATTAATTCTCCCATTAAACCAAAAAATATAAATTGTATGCCGAGGATAAGAAGGAGAATGCCGAGCAGCAGGAGGGGACGATTGCTTATCCATTTTCCAGATAGACGAAGAAGAGCCATATAGAGGTTGATGGCCAGACCGGCAAGGGATAGTATGGTTCCCAGAAGTCCGAAAAAATGGAGGGGTTTTTCGGGGTATTTGGTGAGCATGATTATGGTCAAGAGATCAAATAAGCCGCGCAAATACCTTTCAGAACCAAACTTGGATTTTCCATGGATCCGTGGCTGGTGATTTACTTTTGCTTGTCCTACCTTGAATCCCTTCCAGTTAGCAATCGCTGGAATATATCGGTGGAGTTCCCCATACAAATCAAGTTCTTCAATTACCTCTCTCCGATAGCATTTGAGCCCACAGTTGAAATCATGAATCTTTACCCCCGTGTAGAAAGAAGTAACTGAATTAAACAATCGGGAAGCAATTCTTCTTAAAAGAGGATCTTTCCTTTTGAATTTCCATCCAGAGACAAGATCATATCCTTCATCCATTTTTTTAATCAGGGTCGGGATTTCTTCTGGCAGGTCTTGAAGGTCTGCGTCAATGGTGACAATGGTTGTTCCCTCGGCTTCTTTAAATCCAGCAGAAAGTGCTGAGGCCTTGCCGAAGTTTTTTCGAAAACGTATGGCTTTCACCCGGTCATCCCTCTTGTGAAGATCTCTTATTACAGAGAAAGAGTTATCGGTGCTTCCATCATCAACGAAGATAAGTTCATAGTTTGAGGAAAGAGATTGAAGTGAAAGGATAATCCTGTTATGGAGTTCCGCAAGACTCTTCTCCTCATTATAAAGAGGAATAACAACTGAAATTGCGGCCTTAGTGCTATTTGAATTATTAGGCATGATGGATTTCTGTAATCGTGATTCTTTTGGGATGATAAGATGATAAAAATTAGAAATTTATTAATTTCCTACTTGTAGCATACAAAGTAATAATTTACAATGTTTAAAACTGATGTCCTTGCGTAGATAGGTAATGATGAAAAGTGACTCAGCAAATTTTTTAGTATGCGCTCAGGAGTTTTAGCTAAAAGGTTATATGAGTTAAAATTTTTATGCTGAAGTATTTTTTAGATTTTTCCGAAAAAAGACTGGTGAGTATTTTTACCGCTCTTTACCTACCGATTGAATTCTCTTACCAACTAAAGAAACTCCAGTTGTATAACCTTATCTTTCCATCCATCCAGACTTGCATAAAGACTTCTTGACTTAGTGTTCTTCTGGATGATACCTTTGAAATTAGCTTCGCTAAATCATTGGAAGAATGGATTGGTGGAGTAATGGAGTGGTGGGTTTTTGCTTCCTATAATAGAGAATCTG
>JAZFSJ010000289.1:0-12339 GCA_036446115.1 Thermodesulfobacteriota bacterium
CGTACCTCGGCAAAAATACCATCCCTCATACATTTGCGCTTAAACTTTTTCAGAGTGATTTCAAAGGGTTCATCTTCGTAAACCCTCACAACAGTCAATTTTAATCTCCCCCTGTGTGATTGTTTAGGCCAATAATCTTAGTAAAATTTAGCCACGATGCTAGGTACAAGGCCATTCCAGTTATCAACAGGGCCTTATACGAAGCACCGAAGAAAACTTTTACTGGTCGGGGCGAGAGGATTTGAACCTCCGACCCCCTGCTCCCAAGGCAGGTGCGCTAAACCAGGCTGCGCTACGCCCCGTCAAAGAGTACTTTTAATACTTTTTATCGTTGCTGTCAAGTGGTCATTCACTGGTTGCGTTCTTTTTCCTGGGTGCCCTTATAAAAGGCGAGAGCAAGACGGGTGTGTGTGCAGGCAATTTATCTGGTGAGGATAACGGGAAAGATGTGCAATATGTGGGGTGGAACGTCAAAAGGACCTTAATCTTTTTTACCGCAAACTACTCCGGTGATAGTACAGTTATCTCCTGCCTCAACTCGGGACTCAACTTATCAAAAAAGGTTTCTTCCAACTCTTTGGATTTGGTCCGCTTCAAGTCTTCGAAGGCCTTTAATGCACCACCCCCGTCGCCTTGTTTAAGTAAAAGCAGACCTGCCTTGTATAAGTGGTCGGCAGCCAGTGAAAAGAAGCCTTTTCCTCCATAGGTAAGCCCCAGGTTGTAATGGGCCCCTGCATAGTCGGGGTCTATGGACAGGGCTTTCTTATATTGGGACATTGCTTCTTCATGCCTACCAATCTTCCTGCAGAAAATACCAAGATTATAATGTATCTTCGCGCTGCTCGGATATAATCTCATTTCACCCTCCCCCAAGAGGTATGTTTAACTATATATGGATACATTACAATGATTAAATACAAGATATTGTATGTCGGGAAAATATCTGTGTCAAGTATAAAATAACTCTTCTCTTCTTATAAGGGTTGAATACAGCAGAGAAAAATCGGAGTTCAAGGGATAAAAAAAGAGGTGATAGATGTCCATCACCTCTTTTAAAATTGCGATCGGCTAAACTATTTTAGGTTAAGTACTTATCGATAGTCTTGGCGGCCTTTCGACCGGCACCCATGGCCAGAATAACCGTAGCAGACCCCGTTACAATGTCTCCCCCAGCGTAAACCCCTTTGATGCTGGTCTGGCATGTTTCCTCATCAGCCGTAATGTATCCCCACTTATTAAGCTCCAGGCCCGGGGTTGCCTGAGGAAGAAGGGGATTGGCGTTGGTGCCAAGGGCCATAATGACCGCGTCAACATCAATGATAAATTCAGAACCCTTAATGGGAATGGGGCGTCTGCGGCCCGAGGCATCGGGTTCACCCAGTTCCATCTGGATGCACTCCATTGCTTTTACCCACCCCGTTTCATCGCTTATGATGCGTACCGGATTGGTTAAGAGTTTAAAAATAGCTTTCTCTTCTTTTGCCCGCTCAATCTCCTCAACTCTGGCCGGCATCTCTTTTTCGGAGCGGCGATAGACGAGATAGACCTCATCTGCGCCTAGGCGGATGGCGGTTCTGACCGAGTCCATGGCCACGTTTCCCGCCCCTACCACTGCAACCTTTTTATTTTTCTTGATGGGGGTATCGTATTTCGGAAAGAGGTAGGCCTTCATCAGATTGGAGCGGGTGAGAAACTCGTTAGCGGAGTAAACCCCGTTTAGCTCCTCTCCGGGGATATTCATAAACATGGGTCCTCCTGCCCCGATGCCAATAAAGACAGCATCATAGCCGTTGTCCATGAGTTCTTGTATGGTGTGTAGTTTGCCGATTAGGGCGTTGGTTTTAATCTCTACCCCCAGGCTCTCTACAAAATCGACCTCGGCTTGGACAATTGCCTTGGGCAGCCTGAATTCCGGTATTCCGTAGACCAGCACACCTCCTGTTTTATGTAAGGCTTCAAAGAGAGTTGCTCCATATCCCAGCTTGACCAGGTCTGAAGCCACGGTGAGGCCTGCAGGACCGGAACCCACTACCGCTACCTTTTTATTTTTGGACTTTGGTCTGGGGGGAGCCTCTACTTTACCCTGCGCCCTTTCCCAGTCGGCAACAAATCTCTCCAGCCTCCCAATGGCGATAGGCTCTCCTTTCTTTCCTATCACGCATTTTGTTTCACACTGTATCTCCTGGGGGCAGACCCTTCCACAGATAGCGGGCAGACTGTTGGTCTCTTTTATTTTTTTCACTGCCTCCAAAAATTTGCTTTCTGCCATCAGGTTGATGAATGCCGGAATATCTATTTCTACCGGGCAACCATCCATACAGGCAGGTTTCTTGCACTGAAGGCATCGCTTTGCCTCTTCCGCTGCCTCGTCTTCGGTGTATCCCAGAGGGACTTCCTTGAAATTCTTTATTCTCTCCTCTGCTGACTGCTCGGCCATGGGAACCCGATTAGGTATGATTTGCTTTTTCCCCTTTTTCTCTTTGTCTGGCATGATGTCCTCCCTTCTATCCTTCTATGGTTGCCAAGGAGATTTTCTCTTCCTCAAGGTATTGTTGTAAGCGATTCATAAGTGCATCAAAATCTACTTGATGCCCATCAAATTCGGGACCGTCCACACAGCCAAACTTGGTTTCACCCCCCACAAGCACCCTGCACACACCGCACATGCCTGTAGCATCAAGCATGATAGGATTTAAGCTAACGATGGTTTTAACCTTGTAAGGTTCTGTGGTCTTGCAGACAAATTTCATCATGATAGCAGGGCCGATGGCGATTACCCGGTCAACAGACTCCCCACTTTCCAGCATCTCTTTTAAGGGGTCTGTTACCAGACCTTGACGGCCCTTAGTACCATCATCGGTGGTAATGATTAGTTTGTGGGTTACCGCTTCCATCTCCTCCGTGAAAGTCAGAAGACTTTCATTTCGTGCCCCCACGATACCGGTTACCTCATTTCCTGCCTGATAGAGTGCCCGGGTGATGGGATAAATTACTGCAGTACCTACACCTCCACCGATACATATGACTTTCCCAAATTTCTCAATCTCCGTATGCTTGCCTAAGGGTCCTACCACATCAGCGATGTTCTCGTTGGCAGTTAGCTTTCCTAATAGCTTTGTGCTCTTGCCCACTTCTTGAAATACAATGGTTAGGGTACCCTTTTCCCGATCAAAGTCGTTTACGGTAAGGGGTATGCGCTCCCCTTCTTCGTTTATCCGAATTATGACAAACTGACCTGGCTGTACCTTTTTTGCAATCTCAGGGGTGTCCAGTTTCAACATGGTGATGGTAGGCGACAATTTTTTCTTCTCCACTATTTTATACACGTGTCATACCTCCTTTTTTTAACCACAGAAGACACTGAGAATTCTTAAAATCTCAATGAGTTAGATGCTTTTATCTTTTTCCCCTCTGTGTTCTCTTAATGATTAATCTTTTTTCACCCTTCTAGGTTAAAGCTGATTTAATAAATCAATTCTTTTATTCATAACCGCCACATACGTTAATTCTTAAATGAACTGATTTTTCAACCAACCTCGTGGATATTATCTAAAAAAACCTGGTCTACTACCAAATGAATTTCAATTGCACATGGGATTACTTGTCAGTTTACCTCTCCTAATGGAGATTTATTTTGAGGACACAGAGTATCTCTCTGTGCACTCTGTGGTTACCTGTGTGCCTGATTTATCAATTTAAAATTAATACCTTAGAGCAAGCAACCTCTTATAAGAATTACAAGAAAATAGCTTGACATGAAATTTTGCATATGATAGGAGTTGAGTGAACGTTCATTCATTTTTAGTCTTTACTTACTATTACAAAATTAAGATTTTATCAAGTAAATTTAAATTTTCTGCTTGTATACTTTAAAAATAGCCGTGCTATAGGTGAATAATAGGGCAAGTGGCTAAGCTTTCTCCTCAAAATCCTTACCGAGATGCCTATAAATTAGCCTGTGAGGCACTAGTAAGTGCTGATATAAAGGAGCGAGCTGAAAAAAGCGGGGCGTATCTTACGGCAGGGGAAAAGGGGAATCATCTGATTACGCTCAATTTTTTAAGTCGCTTGTGTCAGATTAAATTTCCTGATATAGAAGTTACCTATCAGGAATCAGATGAGGAAGTTCCGCTCTGGAGTAAAATCTTAATCCTTCACTATCTGGTAAAATCAGAAGGATTACCACTTTCGGGTAAGTGGATAAACTTCAAACAGGTTCCCTCGGGATCAATTTACTATCCGGCTTTTGTGAAGAGATCACAAAAGCCTCTGTGTGATTTTTTCAGTGAGCGCTTGGATCTGTTGGAGAGAGCAGCACCTACCCTGGGAGGAGAAAAGACAGACTACGGAGACAGGGCGGTAATTATACCTGCACTTCCCAGGGTGCCTGTTGTTTTGGTATTCTGGAGTGGTGATGAGGAATTTCAACCTGAGGCCCATATCCTTTTTGATTCAAACATTTCCTCCTATCTTTCGACCGAGGATGTTGCGGTGCTTTGTCAACAGATTGTCTTCGGGTTGATTAAACGGGCAAAGACTTCGTAGTAGTACTATCAATATAAGATTTAAGAGAGGGCATGTTATGTTAATAGAATACCTTCCTGTACTCATTTTTTTATCGGTAGCAATAGTGTTTGCCGGTGCAGTTATTTTCCTTTCATCCCTAATTGGGAAGAGGGTTTCAACCAGAGAAAAGTTGATGCCCTATGAGTGTGGTCTTGACCCCATCGGTAATGCCCGGGCGAGGGTTTCTGTGAAATTTTTTATTATTGCCATGCTATTTATTATATTCGACGTGGAGCTGGTATTCTTATATCCCTGGGCGATTGTCTTTAGACATTTTAATCAATTTAAGGGGTTTGTTTTTGGCGAGATGGTAGTTTTTATCGCAGTCTTGTTGGTTGGATTTATTTATGTATGGAAGAAGGGGGCATTGGAATGGGAATAGAAAGCTATTTTGGTGATACTATTATAACCACTACCCTTGATAAGGTGGTAAATTGGGCGCGGAAATCATCCCTCTGGCCGGTAACCTTTGGATTGGCCTGCTGTGCCCTTGAGATGATGGCAACCGCTGCTGCCAGGTATGATATTGCAAGGTTTGGTGCCGAGGTTTTCAGGGCATCACCTCGCCAGGCAGACCTGATGATTGTTGCCGGGACCTTGACCAGGAAGATGGCGCCGGTAGCGAGGAGGGTCTATGACCAAATGCCCAACCCCAAGTGGGTAATTGCCCTGGGGGCCTGTGCAAACTCAGGGGGCATCTTTGATTCTTATGCGGTGGTACAGGGAGTAGATGAGGTAATACCGGTTGATGTATATGTGCCTGGTTGTCCCCCTCGTCCGGAATCACTCCTTTATGCAGTAATGCAATTGCAGAAAAAGATAGAAAAAGAATCTTTACGGGAAAGGAACAATGGCTAAAATAGGAGAATTAGTTGAAAATATCAAAAATAAGTTTCCTAATGCGGTAGAGGAAGTAATCTCTTTTCGGGATGAATACACCATCAGGGTGAAGAGGGAGCACCTCTTGGAGGTTGTTCAGTTCCTCAAGGAAGACCCGGAGTATGGCTTTAACTTCCTCTCGGATCTTTGCGGGGTGGAGTATCCCCAAGGGGAACACCATTTTGAGGTGGTGTATCATTTATATTCCATAGAACACACACATAGACTGCGCATGAAGGTTTCGCTTTTGGCGAGTGATCTTACCATTCCCTCTGTATCTTCTGTCTGGAAGACGGCCAATTGGCATGAGCGAGAATGCTATGATATGTTAGGTATTAACTTTAGTAATCATCCTGATCTCCGGAGAATCCTTACTCCGGAGGGGTTTAAAGATTATCCACTCAGAAAAGATTTCCCCCTAAGAGGAAGATAAGAAATGAAAGGACTGCCATGGACGTAGCACCTGACCTTAGAACTGAGGCTGTCACTTTAAATATGGGCCCCCAGCATCCCAGTACCCACGGGGTTTTAAGGGTGATTCTGGAGATGGAAGGAGAGGTAATCACCAAGGCAACACCTGTATTAGGCTATCTGCACCGTGGCATTGAGAAGATGGCCGAGTATAAGACCTATCAACAGATTGTCACTTTAACCGATAGGTTGGATTATACCTCCCCCTTCATCAATAACCTTGCCTATGTACTCCCGGTGGAAAAGCTTTTGGGGATAGAGATCCCCTTAAGGGCACAGTATATCAGAGTCCTGATGGCTGAGATTACCAGGATTCAGAGCCATTTGATATGGCTGGGAACACATGCCCTGGACCTCGGAGCCATGTCTCCCCTGTTGTACTGCTTTCGAGAAAGGGAAGAGACCCTGGATATATTTGAGATGGTTGGTGGAGCACGCATGAACCAGAGTTATATTCGAGTAGGGGGACTGGCCGGTGACCTCCCGGAGGGCTTTCTGGAGAAGGTGAGAGACTTTAGTGAAATACTTCCTTCAAGGGTTGAAGGCTATGAAACACTGTTAACCAAGAATAAAATCTGGCTAAGCCGGACAAAGGGAGTGGGGATTATCTCAGCGGAAGATGGCATTGATCTGGGACTTTCCGGTCCGTCACTGAGGGGCTCCGGGGTAAAATGGGACTTAAGGAAGGCGAACCCCTATTCGTCGTATGACCATTTTGATTTTGAAATTCCCACCGGTGAAAATGGAGATACCTACGATCGATACTTGGTACGAATGGAGGAGATGCGACAGAGCAACCGTATTATTAAGCAGGTATTAGACAAGCTTCCCTCTGGAGAGGTAAATGTATGTAATCCCAAAGTAGTGCCGCCTCCTAAAGAAAAGGTGTTGACTAACATTGAGTCTCTTATCATTCATTTTCACATCATGTCAGAAGGATTCGATGTTCCTCAAGGTGAGGCCTATTGCAGTGTGGAATCGTCAAAAGGAGAACTGGGTTTCTATATTGTGAGCGATGGGAGCAATAAACCCTATCGGATAAAGATCAGAACACCTTCCTTTATTAATCTGCAATCCCTTTCAACTATGGCGGAGGGGAGGATGATGTCTGATATGGTTGCTGTTATTGGGAGTATTGATATCTGCCTGGGCGAGGTAGATCGATAACAGGGAAGCTTAGTAAGGAGGAGAAACAAAAGTTTATGACATTAGGAGAAATGAGGGATATATTAGATGCGGAGAGTCTGGTTGGTGACGACTGTATGAATATTGAGGTAAGGGATGCATTTGCTGCAGATTTGCTAAGTGATGTCTTGGCATTTGCCACGGAGGGAACATTACTTATAACGGGCATTACCAACCCCCAGGTTGTCCGGACCGCAGAGATGTTGGAGTTGATTGGCATTGTATTTGTGCGGGGCAAAAAACCTGATGAGGAAGTAATTAAGCTTGCCCAACAAAAGAAGGTTCCCCTGCTATCCACTCGCTACATCATGTTTGAAACCTGTGGGAGGTTGTATAGGGGTGGTTTGGCAGGTTGCGTTAAAAGAGTGGGGAATGACAGAACAAAAACAGAATGAAAACTTACTGGAACAGGACTTTACGGTGGAAGGGGGAGATTTTATTCACGCGGGTGAGGTGTCCAGTAAAATAAAGACGATTTTAAAGGAGATTGGCGTTAAACAGGAGGTGATAAGGAGAACAGCTATTGCTACCTATGAAGCAGAAATGAATGTGGTCTGTTATGCCGATCGTGCAAAATTTCACTTGGCCATTACCCCTGATCAACTTAAGATAGTTATTAAAGATGAAGGGCAGGGTATTAAAGATATAGATTTAGCCATGCAAGAGGGATATTCTACTGCATCCGATGCGATTAGAGAGATGGGTTTTGGTGCAGGGATGGGGCTTCCCAATATTAAAAGGAATGTGGATGATTTAGATATCACCTCAGTGGTAGGCGAGGGAACAAGAGTTGAAATAGTCATCCTCATCTCGCAATGAGTGTAAAAGGTGGTTGAATATTTTCATGCAATTGAAGTGGACAGTGAAAAGTGCAGGGGCGCCATGCACTGCATGCGAGTGTGTCCCACAGAGGCTATTCGCATCCGTGAAGGCAAAGCCCTCATCCTGGAGGATCGCTGTATTGACTGTGGTGACTGCATTAGGGTGTGTCCAGAACGTGCGATACGCTCTATTACCGGTTCTTATGAGGATTTAAGCAAATATAAATATACTATTGCCATTCCTTCCCCCTCCCTATATGGCCAGTATGGAATGAGCATAACCCCAAACCAGATTTTAAATGGACTGAAAGGATTGGCCTTTAACGAGGCCTATGATATTGGTAAAGCATGTGAAGTATACACTACTGTCCTTAAAGAATATCTACATAACTATTCTGATAGTAAACCACTCATATCCACCCTTTGCCCTTCCGTTGTTAGATTAATTCAGATTAAATTTCCTGCCTTCATGAGTAGCCTGTTATCCCTGGAAGCTCCCCGTGGCATTGCGGGCTCAGATAAGATAAATAAAGCAAAAGAATTAGGGATAGATCCAAAAGAGGTGGGGGCTATTTATATCACTCCCTGCCCTGCAAAGATGATAGCGGTAAACCAGCCCCAGTGTAAAAGTGATCCCAACCTGGATGGAGCACTTGCTATTTCTGACATCTACGGACTGCTCTTTTCCTCCATAGGGAAGCAAAAATCTATGGAGGAACTTCATGCCTCAAGTGGTTTAGGAATCGGTATGGCGATTCCCGGGGGCTTTATTGCCGACCTTGAGGTGGAGAATGCTATGGCCGTCGATGGGGTTAAGAATGTTATGCAAGTCTTGGACGACCTGGAACATGGAAAGATAAACAATATTAAATATCTTGAGCTTTGGGCATGTCCTAATGGATGTGTAGGCGGCCCTTTAGCCGTCGATAATCCCTATCTCGCAAAAGTAAAAGTAACAAAGCTTATTCAGTCACTTGGGAAAGAAAAGAAGGTCAATGAGGAGGAAGTAAACAGACTTCGTGAATATTTATCATGTGATGTAAAACTGCCCGCCTATCCCCTTAAGCCACTGGGCCATGGTACGGTGGATGCAATTAAAAAACTGAAGGAGCGGGAGTCCATTGTGGAGAGCCTTCCCAAGATTGATTGCGGTGCCTGTGGTGCCCCCACCTGTAGGGCCTTTGCGGAAGATGTGATTCAGGAAAGAGCGGAGATTCTGGATTGCGTGTTTAAATTAAGAGATAAGGTGGTTGAATCAATCCAATATGCCCAGAGTTGGGCACGAAGGACTCCCCTTGCTTCCCGAAAGCGGGGTAAGGATAAAAATTGAATGAGCAGAGGTACGGATGAAACTCAAAGATATTGTAAAAAATCTGGGAGCGAAGGTTGAAACAACTGAAGAAAAGCTGGATCGGGACGTGACCGGGGGGTATATGAGCGATCTTTTAAGTGATGTTATGGCCAATAGCAAAGAAGGTGACGTCTGGATAACTCTGCAGGTTCACCCCAATATCATTGCCGTTGCTACCCTAAAGGATTTAGCGGGAATTATTATTGTGCAAGGCAGGAAGCCCGAAAAGGAGACCATAGAGAAGGCTCAAAGTGAAAATATTCCCATACTGGTGAGTGATCTCCAGGCATTTGAAATCGCAGGAAGGTTATATCAGATGGGAATCTCCGGAATGAGATAATGCTCAAAAAGTTTCGGGCAGATCTGCATATCCATACCATTCTTTCTCCCTGCACCGAACTCACCGAAATGTCCCCCCACGCCATAGTAGAGAAAGCACACCACGCCGATTTAAATATTATTGCCATTTGTGATCACAACTCTTGTGAGAACGTTGCTCCCACTCAAAAAAATTCTCTCACTGGTAAACTGGCGGTGTTAGCGGGGATAGAGATTGCATCTAAAGAAGAGGTTCACACCTTGGGTCTTTTTGATAAGGAAGAAGAAGCGCTTAAGGTGCAAGAGGTGGTTTATCGAAATTTACCGGGCGAGAATGATGAAGAGACCTTTGGCCATCAGGTAGTGGTCAACGAAAAAGAAGAAGTTGTGCGGTTTAATAAGAGGTTATTGATTGGTGCTACTACCCTTTCTCTTAAAGAGATTGTTGACCTGATCCATTCCTTTAATGGTTTGGCCATTGCCTCTCATGTTGATCGTGAGGCCTATAGTATTGTAGGTCAGTTAGGTTTTATTCCCCAGGGGCTACCACTGGATGCCTTGGAGCTTTCTCCTCGGATTGGTATAAAAGAGGCTAAAAGGCAATTTCCCCAATGTGGCGATTATCCCATCGTTACCTTCTCAGATGCCCACTCACTTAATGATATTGGAAAAAGCTCAACCACTTTTTTGATGAAAGAGGCCAGTGTGGTAGAGATGAAGTTGGCACTCACGGGCAAGGAAGGTAGAAAGGTGATCCTGGTTCAAGATTCCGCTGAATTTTGAACAGACGAAGGGTATTTTTATAGGAAAAGTGCGATGCAGGATTTCTCCCTCCATATTTTGGATTTAGTTGAGAATTCAATCACTGCTGGGGCAAAGCGGGTTGAAATAAGGATAGTGGAAGATAGTAGAAAAGATATGCGTACCATTGAGCTCAAAGATGACGGTAGGGGTATGAGCAAAGAGATGGCACGTAAGGTGCTGGACCCCTTTGTGACGACCCGGACCACCAGGAAAGTGGGATTGGGATTATCTCTATTTGCTCAAGCAGCCAAGTCTTGTAATGGTGAGGCAAAGATAGATTCTGAGCCTGGCAAGGGAACCAGGTTGGAGGGTACTTTTCAATTAAGCCACATTGATCTAAAACCCTGGGGCAGCATGGTAACTACCTTGCTTACCCTTATTGTGGGCAACCCTGAAATAGATTTTTTTTATCAACATCGAAAAAATGGATTTGAATATACTTTAGATACAAAGATGATTAAGAAAGAGTTAGGCGAGGTACCTCTTTCTCATCCGGAGGTCATCAAGGTGCTGATAAGTGACCTTAAGGATAATCTGAATCAGATTGGTATCGATTGAATTTTACTGAAGATGCATCAGGAGGTATAGTTACAGGACTTCACATTGTTAAACCAGAATTTGCAGTAGCCATCTACTGCGGCTTGACCGGCCCATGACTCTAAGGCGAAGCCGTGAGTCATGTATACTATATAATTATATTAAGCACCGGAAAGCTTAAAAGCTTTCAAATCCTTGCTGCAACGCTTGTTTATTGCTTTGAAACACCTGTGCTTCTCACAGGGGTGCAAAGGGAAACTACCCGTTGCACGTGTAGTCGTTTACGACACGATTTTGCTCCTCAACATATTTATGAATATGCCGTCGTCGTACCGGCAGAATGCCTTGAGGCAACGCTTATAGGCATGAAGTAAGATATCAAATTTAAATACCGGCTAGCTGAAAGCTACAAATCGCTCCAACTACGCGTTTCGCTGCGGTTTTCTATGCCTCGCCACGACACCTACTGCAAAATCTGGGTTTAAACTAATGAAACAGACTCTAAAAATATATTGCAATAAATCTTTTAATATGGTAGCAAACCTGATTAAAACAATTTAGCTTATTGGACTATCCGCTTGATTCATGTAAATATCTTAAAGAAAAGGCATAGCCTATTGAAAACAGTAGGTTTATATAGAACATGACTCACAACCAGCATAAATGATATATGCTAATAATAACAATAAGTTATAATTATTAATCTGAGTCAAGCGGATAGCCCTATTAGAGTCTGTTCAATAATTAACAGGTTGTTGCCCAAATAAAAATTCCTTTGAGCGGCCTTTAAAACGTCTTGTGCTAATAAATCTTAGCGAAGCGGAAGATATGCGATTTCAACTGTTTGAGCCTGAAGGGCGAGTTTTGAAATCGCCTGGAGCAAGCCTTAGATTTATCAAAAAACGTTTTCAGGCAAGTGAAAAGGGATTTGGGCAACAGCCTGTTAAGAAGTTACACAGGAGAATTAAAATATGAGGCACTTGTCAGAGAGTGAAATTAGACAGTTTCTGGATGAATGGACGTGGGGAACTCTCATTGCTATTGAGGGTGATAAACCCTATGCAGTTGAGGTTTCTTATGCCACAGATGGCGAATTTATTTACTGCGGCTCTATGCCGGGTGGACGCATGTCTCGTTGTATAAAAAACGATACGCATGTCGTATTTAAGGTCTGTGATTCAACAAGAGATACATCAAAATTTAGGGCAGTCATTGTAGAGGGACAGGTAGAAAAACTCACCGAAAGAGGAGAGATTATTAAGGGGCTTCGTGTACTTTATAAAAAGTTAGGGTTTCCTGAATCACGGATTGAGCCTAGAGCTGATCAACTCACTTCGAGAGCCGAGGAATCCAGTTTTTACCGAATAGCGATAAAAGAGCTTGGGGGGAGGACAATAGGGGACTAGG
>JAZFSJ010000290.1:0-2967 GCA_036446115.1 Thermodesulfobacteriota bacterium
GATGATTCTTAACGATAAAATAGTGCTAGAAGAAGGAACTCAAGCTCCACCCCAATCTTCTTCAAGGAGGGAAAGACAATATGTAAAAGAGACCAGTTTTTATCTTGCAGGTAAAATAAAGCGAAAGGACCTCTACGAGGCATCCCTCCTGGTAGCTGGTGCCCTTGATGCTCTTTTGAAGAATACCGATCTTTTAAAAAATATTTCAATAACGGATAATCTCGAGGAAGACATCGAACTTAATGGGGATATCATTTTGTGTGAAGATACACCTTTAGGTAAAATAATCATTGGAGGGAAAGGCCCTACTTTCTATAGAAACACAAATGCACTTCTTATCATTGATCTAGGTGGAGATGACGAATACCATAATATCCCATCCTCCTTCAATTGCAATCCTTTTAACTCATCTCTATCCATCATCGTTGATCTTGAAGGTAATGACCTCTATAATTCCAGTGAAAAATACACTCTGGGAGGTGGAAGTTTTGGACTAAGTTTCCTAGTGGATTGTTCAGGCAATGATAGATATATCTCACAGGATTTTTCACTGGGATGCGGTTTTTTTGGAGTAGGGGTTCTCTATGACAAAGGAGGAGATGATTATTACCTCTCTGATATTATGGGACAGGGAGCTGCCGCTTTCGGAATAGGAATCTTATCTGACATCAAAGGGAATGACTCCTACCACGGAAACCTGTTTAATCAAGGAATGGGATTCGTAGGAGGAGCAGGGATCTTGATTGAAGCTCAGGGGAATGACAATTTCTTCTCGGGAGGGAAATACCCTGATTTTAGAGAACCTGAAGTAGCCTTTGACAGTTTCTCGCAGGGATTTGGTTTCGGTTTCAGAAACTTCGGATCAGGAGGGATAGGAGTACTCTGGGATGACAAGGGTAATGATCACTATAGCAGCAGTTACTTCTCCCAAGGCTCCAGTTATTGGTTTGCTATTGGTCTGCTTATCGATAATGCAGGCAGCGACACCTATCATGCCAGACGATACACTCAAGGTTCGGGAACTCACCTCGCTGTAGGAGCGCTGGTCGATCGATCAGGGGATGACTGCTACACCGCCTGGGGAGTTGCACAGGGATGTGGCCATGATTTCTCACAGGGACTACTCATTGACAGTAACGGTGATGATACCTATAACGCCAAGTGGGTTGCCCAGGGAGCAGGCAGTGCCTCTGGTGTAGGAATGCTGGTTGATCAGAAGGGAAACGATTCATATCTATGCGGGACGTTTAACAGTCAGGGAAGCGGACAGTACAGCGTTAAAAGAGAAGCAGGAAGCATCGGGTTATTGATAGATCTAACGGGAGAAGACAGTTATGTGGGTAAAGGGGAAGATACCTGTCTTTGGCGTCAGGGGAAATATGGCGGTGGAATAGATTGCTCCACATCTTTTTGGAACACTAACACCCCTTCCTGGACCGACGATGAGATAATTCTTAAAGAAGAAACCGTCTCCTCTTCCACAAAACCACCTGTCCTTAAAAAGAAGGGGCTTCTGCCAGAATTAGAAACCAGTCTGGAAAACGAAGACTCCAGAAAACTGCTTGTCAGCAAATTATCTGAAAAAGGACCATCCATCATCCCCCAGCTGATTGCCTACCTGGATATGAAGGATGAACAGCTCAAGCTGACCATAATGGAAATTGTCAAGAAGATGGGAAAGGATGCTGTATCTACCTTAAGTAAGGCGCTTTTTAATAACGATTACGATAATTCCCTCAAATATTATATTATCTACATGCTAGGTGATATAGCTGATGAAAATTCTCAGGATACCCTTGATTACTTCCTGAAGAGTGATGATCGCAAACTGAGGGCTCTGGCAATGAGAGGCCTCAGCAAATTAGAAACTGCCATTCCCCTTGTCAAGATACTACCTTATACAGAAGATGAAAGTTCATCTGTCAGGAAATATCTTGCCATTGTTCTTAAAAGTTATGAAGAACCCGAGGCGCTTAAAGCCCTCACAGGGCTTTTATCGGACAGCCATTTCACTGTACGTTTTGCTGCTTTTGAAACATTACGGGGAAAAGGAGAGGAGGCAGAACCATATCTTCTCGACCTCGTTGAGCATCGGGATAGGCATCCTGAGTATGCAGTTAATCTTGTGGAGGATCTCTTAAAAGAGTGGAAAATTATACAGTGATAGGAAGTTGAATTTTTTTATAGGTAGGCCTTTACAAAACTATTAATCACATTTGCAATAGACGATTCTATCATCATAAAGTTAATTCCCATGCCTTCTCCAGCTTTACCGTGATGGACAACTCTCCCCTCAACTTCGAGGCAAACATCTCCATACTCATCCTCTCCAGGTATCTCTAATGCAAGTGGTACCCTTGCATCTATGGGCAGCAAGCTAAATCCTTGAGATTTTTTTATAAAGCACCCGCCTACTGAAATATCTCTCATCATCCCAGCTTCATTACTTCCCTTATTTACCACCTTTATCCCAAACTCCAAACGCGGGTGAGTTCTCCACTCAGCCATGAATTCTCCTTAAAGTTAATTTAAAAAATCCACAGAAGGATATATTTCATTTTGCATGCTACAAAAATATTTCGATAATGTCAAATATTAAAAGATACATATAAGATAAAATAACATGCTTTATGATCTATTGTGTACGATCCATGGCGCTCGATGCATAATTCAAGATTCATGATACAAGAGACACTCGCCGCTTCAAGATCTTTCTTGCATTCATGGGAGAATGACAGATCCCAAAACTTAAAATGTCTATTTTTTGGGTGTTATTACCTCCCCATAAGTATATCCTCATATTCTCAATCAGTGATAACGCATAAAAATTTAAATTTTTCCACTAAATTACTATGTATATATAAAAAACAAGAAAAGACCATAAATTTAAATAAATTATTACTAAAATGGCGTTTTTAGCGGAAACATTTAATGGCTTGCAGAGGAGTGAAACTTCATTGCCGTAAG
>JAZFSJ010000291.1:0-2108 GCA_036446115.1 Thermodesulfobacteriota bacterium
AATAATACTATTAAAAATAATAGAAAATTCCTATGTTGACTCATAACACCCCCCTTTTTTCAAAGGTTTAAATCATTTTAGCCTTAGCACTCTTTCCCCATAAGCTTGATCGCAATTAAAAAGGGAAGGTATAAACCTCCCCTTTTCTTTGAATCAAGGTTGAATTAAGCTCCAGAACCACTGGCCAGGCTTTTTAACCGCTTCTTAGCCCAGTGATGATTGGAGTCCAGCTCCAGGGCCTTTTTATAATTCTTCTTAGCGTCATCTGTTTTCTTGGCCTTCTCCCAGATATACCCGATTTCGTAGTAGGCCTCAGCAATCTTGGGATCTTTTTTTAGAAGTTTTTCAAATTCTACGACGCATTTTTCTGGAGGGGGTTGAGGCCATCCTCCCTCAGCGGCTTCAAGGGCACTTAAGAGCTGGACGGTGGGGTTATCTGGTGCTAACTCTATGGCCTTGTTATAGGCCGCCTTCCGATCGCCCACATACATCATAAGTCTCGGAAAACTCACATGGAATATTTTCCTCCGAATAACCTGAAATTTAAGAATGTTGGTATCCAGACTGTCCTCTTTAATGCTCAAAGAGGCCTTGATCAAATCCAATGCTGCATCGATATGCTTCTCACCATCTCCAGTCTGGTCAAACTCCTTATCGCTTTTGATGTCAAGACAATCGGCTACGGCGAAATGAGCCCGTGCGGCATGATAAGGAGCCAGGGAGTCCTTGGGGTTCTTCTTTGCCATTTCTTCAAAAGTCTTGAGCGTTTTCTCCAATAACGGGATATCCAGTGTCTGCCAGCCTTTCTCCAAATCTGCCGCCGCACCTTTTAACGCCTCCTGGGCCTGGATTACCTTATTCACCCCCAAAACTATTAGAATAACCAAAATGATACACAGTACAGATCTCTTCATGTGTCCTCCTTCATTAATGGGTTTATAATTAGCCCCCCTGACAATCGTCAATCCTTATAACAAAGTCCCTAATGCCTGTCAATCCTTTTCCTTATTTATGATTGTCTTAGCTCTACATTATAAGTATCTTCTAATGACATTTCATCTAGACTTGTTATCTTTCTATAGAGCTTAGGTTTCTCTTTTGCAATTCTACCTTTATGCTCTAAAAAGCAATTCCACATCAGCTTTGGTGTTTTATATTGACTCCATGTTCCTTCCAGAGTTTTACCTTCAGCCAGAGAAAAAAGATAATCGAGTTCATCTTCCGTATAGGTAGGAACGAGAGCATATCCCTGAGCCACACTCAGCACTTCTTCCCCATTAAATTCAAACGATTCTTGCCACCACTTAGTATATTGAGCGAATCCTTGTTCTCCAATCAATTCTTTATAAACGGCATCACCTGCGTGATATCCACACATGATGGCACCTTGTGTTTGTACCTCAACATAAGCTGCTGCATCTCCAATAACTACTATATTTCCTCTGCATGGATTCTTTAATGAAGCATAGGCCTTTAAAGAACAACCTCTCCGTCCTATTACTTTAGATTTCCCAAACATATAAGCAATAGGACTTTTGGTGGTTACAAATTTATATATCTGCTCCGGCAGTAACGTTTTATCACCCCCTAGTAAAATTTCCATCACCCCTTCACCATGATTAGAAGGTCCCATCAAAACTGGTACCTTAGAACCATACGATCTTCCATAAAAAGCTCTCCAAAATGAGGGGTTAAAATCTTTAACCTTTTCTAATTCATAGATTAAAGCGAATGCACGCGTGAAATATTTGCGTCCTTCATTAAATCCCAAGGCATGAGTGATACGAGAATTCACCCCATCCGCAATAACAAGTTTTTTGGATGTGATCCTAAACTTCTCACCTGCACCAACTGTCTTTAGAAGAACACCACCCTCTATTTCCTGGGCATGAGAAGCTAAGGTATCTAAGCGAATTTCCACCCCCAGGGTGATGCACTCACTCAATAACCCTTCCAGCAATATCCCTTTATTGAATTTATAAGCGATAGGGCGTCTATCAGAATAGGCAAAATGTATTTCATGACCCTTGGGAGAAATATAGTATTTGTCAATTATGGGAGAAAGAGGTCCTTTATAATTTACTTCAAAATCGTTGTGAGGAAAAATA
>JAZFSJ010000292.1:0-3441 GCA_036446115.1 Thermodesulfobacteriota bacterium
TCACAGGCTTTTTTTGCATGGTCGGATAAAGAAGGCCCTCCACACCGTCATAATAGTTCATCGTTGCCCCGAGCGCTTCTGCCTCTACCCCCAGATCGAAAGGTACAACCGCACACTCAAAACCGAATTCACGGTACATGCCCGCTGCGGCCTTTGCCATCAACTCCGGGTCTCGGTGAACCCTGGAGAAAACAATTCCATATTTATCGAGCACCGGTACAATAACATTTCCCATTCCGCTAAAAATCGGCGGACGCCCCACATCTTCACCGTTCAAAAACTTCAAAACCCTGTCTCTCGGCGTTAACGATTTAGTTGACATGCGTTCTCCTATTAATGTTTTTTAATGAAATTCTGTTGAACTGTTTCCAGGCCGCAACCTTTATTCCAATGAAGCCGTAAACTGAAAACAGACCCAATGGGCATCGTGTTCCATAGTCACGCAAAAGGCATTACGCATGAAACGAATGTCTTGAAGTTCACCAGGTGGTTAGCCTGTGAAATTTGGACTGTTGATAAAGATAACCGGCTACAACAATGCTGAAGTGGAAAGTTTTTCTATAGGCAAATAACAGGCTAATTAATCACCATTAAAGCCGGGTACAACTCAAGGTAGACCTTGTACTACATTGTAGCAACTGGATCTGTACCATTCTGTAATATATGTGTCAACAGCATAAAAAAATCTTTAGGCGTTATCTCATTTTTGCAATTTGAGTAGAATAATCATCGAAATACCGAAGTGTAAGGTTTTCCTGTAGGCAAATAAAGGGATTTGGTGTTTAAGACATTCGAGGCACTGCTGACCAAGGAATAACAGATGAACATCTATGGCGGATAGTGCAAAAGAAAAAACGACTCCCCAAACCTCTGGGCCATCTGAGGAACACCATGCTGAGGACCTTTTCAAGATCGACCGGCTCAAGATTCCCTGCTTTTATAAATCAAGCGTGGTTTCAATCTCTATGGGTCTTGAAAGCGTTACACCTACCGGTGATGTACCAATTACATGATTATGGAGCTCATTAAGTGTCTGAGCGTCCGCGTCACACTTAATCTTTACCTTGGCTTTGAGGGTTTTATACCCTGGAAGATTGTCCATGTTCAGTTCTTCCGGGGGCTCCAGTCCAAGAAATCCCGGCAGATCTATTTCGCCTTCAAGATCAATCTGGATATCCTCAATATTTATTCCCCTGACGGCAGCGTTCATGGCATACCCTATCGTCAGACATGCTCCGTATGCCTGCAGAATCATTTCTACTGGATTACAGGCGGTATTTGTTCCACACAACATTTCCGGTTCGTCTTGCATTACTTTAAATTCCCTCGAGCAGGTCTCAACCTTGAACCCGCCCTTCCAATTTGTGGATGCCGTCCATACTGATTTTCCCGTCTCCCAATTCCCTTTCACGCTCTCCACCACCTTCATAAGGCTCTCTACATCAAGTCCATTAATTACTGCCATACCGCTTACCTCCTTTTCTCTGTTTTTAAAATACTTGCTGCAATATTTACTCCATTCCAGTACTAAACTGCAATATTTATTCCAGAACCATTTAAGAGTTCATAAAAATGCGATTTATTTGAGTGGATTTATAAATTGTTAAATGAAAACAAGTACTTTTTACGCCAAACATATGGCCTTTTCGAACAATCATGGGTTTGATAGAAGCCGATGTTGAGAAGGAAATCGACCCTTAAGATTGCAAAATGCAATATATTTCTGGAGATTGTTCCGTTATTGAAAGAAAAAACTAGGCAGGCATCTGGTATTCTTAAAGATATTGTGTTATTGCAAAATGCAATTATGCCGGAATCTGGTAACTTTTCAATTTTCTCCATAGGGTAGCGGGATTTAGCCCGAGCAGCCTTGATGCTCTCTTTTTATTCCCACCAGTAAGATTCAAAACCTTCAAAATATGCTCTTTTTCCAAATTCTTAAGTGTCAGGTCTCTTTTTGAAGCATCGAACCGTGTAACTATCTCCAACGGAATATCTTCCTTACGGACCTCGTCAGTCTCAGCAATTACTACAGCCGCCTCCATGGTATTTTCAAGCTCCCTGATATTACCTGGCCAGGAATAGTTAACAAGTACATCCATGACATCTTCTGAAATTCTTCTTATGTTTTTGCCCACCTTTTTGCTGAATTTATCCATGAAGTATCTGGCGAGCAGTGGTATGTCACTTACCCTCTCTCTTAATGGGGGGAGTGATATCCTTATTACATTTAACCTGTAATAAAGGTCTTCCCTGAATTTTTTTGATTTTATGGAAGCTTCAAGATTCTCATTGGTTGCAGCAATGATCCGTACATCTACAGTGACAGGCCGGGTACTCCCGACCTTGAAAAATGTGCTGCCCTGGAGAACCCTTAAAAGCTTGACCTGGAGATTTTTGCTCATCCCGTCCACTTCATCCAGAAAAATAGTGCCGCTATCTGCTGCCTCAAAAAGACCCTTCTTATCCGTATAGGCGCCGGTAAAAGCTCCTTTCACATATCCGAAGAGTTCTGACTCTAAGAGGTTCTCATGTATTGCAGCACAGTGAACGACAATAAAGGGCTTATCTTTTTTCATGCTGTTAAAATGTATGGCCTTTGCAATCAGTTCTTTGCCAGTGCCGCTTTCCCCGTATATCAGTATGCTTGATGGGACATCTGCTACTTTTCTGACGATATTGAGAATCTCCATCATCTTCGAACTACTTGTGATGATTCCCTGAAAGTCACTGTACTTCTTTTGCTCTTCCGTTTCTTTTCTGGTATTCTCAAACAGGAGGGCATTTTCTATGGCGAGACCAATGGGCACTGTTGCAGTCCGAAGTATATCCAGAAGTTCCATGTCTGGTACATAAGGGACATGGGTAATAGCACACAGAACCCCCACCACTTTTCCCTTTGCTTTCAACGGCAGGCCTGCATAAAACTCCATCCCCTCTTTTTTGATTTCGTCCCTGGTGAACCTTGGGTCGTTAGATGCCTTCTCGAGGATAATGACCTCTTTATCGAATTGTGCGATGTTACCGCACATGCATTCACCAACCTTGACTTTATTCTCAGTGAGATCCCTTACTGCTTCATCAGAGAGATTTTTAAAAGATATGGGAACCAGCTCAAGTGTTTCATCATTAATTACGTAAATGACACCCGAGTCTACCCCCATAAAGTCAATTATCAGTTCGAGGACATCCTCAAGAATCGCCCTTAAGTCGAGTGATTTGCCCACCGTAAGGGCGATCTCGTAAAGAATGGAGAGTTTCTTGTTTTGTTTTTCTAATAATTGTGGTGTGATTAAATCTTTTGCCATAATTATAGTCTAATCATTTAGACCGTAGACCGCAACATATGGAAGTCCATCGGTTTCGGTGATAATTGAAATTCAGGTACCAACGGCCAAAGGTTAATTAATCACTATTAAAGCCGGGGACATGATTTTCATT
>JAZFSJ010000293.1:0-5881 GCA_036446115.1 Thermodesulfobacteriota bacterium
AACCAAGAATTTGCAGAAGCCATCTACTGCGGGCTAGCTGAAAGCTACAAATCGCTCCAACTGCTCGTTTAGCTGCGGTTTTCTACGCCTCGCCACGACGTCTACTGCAAAATCTGGATTAAAAGTAGTATTATCGGTCGCATAATGTGTAAGCATAACCAAATTTTTATATTGTTTTCTTTATAAACCCCGTGGTTCACGCGCGGTCACATAAGAAAAGTATCACCACTTTCATAACCCCTTTATTTCACGGGGTTCGTTTACCCAACTAAAAAGATAAAGAATTATTTAATTAATATAAGGATTGAGATGACAGGATCTATAGTGATTATTATTTAAATTACAAATAGTTGCATGTGGTTTTTTTAAAATAATTGTTGACATAAAAAAAGAAAAATGCTCTAATGTAATTAATGAATGAGTACTCATTCACTAAAAAGGAAAATAGATTGTTATATACCATTTAAATTGAAATATATCAATAAAATTGATACGCATAATTTGATAATGCATTTTAAAAAAGGTGTAAAGTATGGACTCTAATATCCATGAAATTGAAGAAGGTCTAAACAGACTTCATGATAAGGAGTACATTTCTGAATCTACTGTTAATTTTTTCAGAGATATCATTAGAGCTCAGTACAAGGTTAAAGACCAGCTTGATGAGATAAAGATTTCGTCCACTTTATCTGAAGAAAAGATTAAAGAAATGATGATAAATGGCAAGCCACTTATTACCTGGAAAGATATACCCCTCGAAGAAGCCCACCTAAAAGAACTCTTCCAAGAAACCTGCGAAATTATAAAGAAACAAGATAAAAATAAGACTGAAGAGATACAGAAGCTTCTCGATGCTGAAAGCGATGGCAAACTTAAGTTGATAACTCTCATTGAAAAACTTTTTTCCCAAGACAGCACATACTTCCATTCACTCACAGGTGAGCTCAAGGTCGACGAACAGCTGTTGTTGTTTTTAGCACTTCATCTGGCAAGACCATTCTTTGAAGCTGTAGCTGAAAAACTTAATGATAAAGTAGTGGATGAACTATGGATAAAAAATCGCTGCCCGGTTTGCGGCAGTGGGGCACAGATAGCTAAGCTGGAAAAGGAAGTGGGTAAGAAGATACTCAACTGTTTGCTCTGCGGGAGTGAGTGGAGATTTATAAGGGTAAAGTGTCCATTCTGTAATAATGATGATCCTAAGAGTTTGAAGTTCCTGGAAGTAGAGGGAATCCCTTATCGTATTGATGTATGTGATCAGTGCAAGAGATACATCAAGACCCTCGATGAGAAAAAAGGAGGTGGTGATACGGGTAAAGCCATTCCCTCGGTAGAAGACCTCGCCACTATGTATCTTGATGTGGTGGCAGAGAAAGAGGGCTATGAGAAGTCATGGTTTTTCCCCCCATCCGTTGATGAGTTGAAAGCAAACACTGAGAGTAAGACACGCCATTAGTAAACTAAAAACCAGTTTCCGGGTTGGATAACAACCCAAATTATATCTTCCGAGCTAGTTGCTTCCCTCCGGGAAGGCTAGCCGAAAGGGGTTTTGAGCAATCAAAATACCTGCTGTAAGCAAAGGGAGTTTAAATAAACTCTCTTTTTTAATTTCATTTGTAAAACCAACTTTAATTGAAGTAATTCAACATAAAGAAAGGAGGTTTATGGTTATGGGAATTAGTAGAAGAGATTTTATAAAAGTATCAGGAGTTACCATGGGTGTAATGCTTTGCCCATCTTTTTTGAAGGATGCGAAGGCGAAGAGTTATGCCCAAAAACTGAAGATCAAAGAAGGTACGGAATCGACAACTATATGTCCTTACTGTGCGTGCGGTTGCGGTATTATAGTGACTGCCAATACGGGTCTAGTTGTCAACACGGAAGGTAATCCTGACCATCCGGTCAACGAGGGTGCACTTTGTTCAAAAGGGAATTCACTCTACCAGACGGCCAATGACCCGGGAGGTTTACGCAATAGCACGGTCAGGTATCGCGCGGCTGGTGCAACTGAATGGCAAGAGTTAGACTGGGACCGGGCAATACGCATGATGGCACTAAGAATCAAAAGAACAAGAAACAGGAACTTTACCAGAAAAGATTCAGATGGTAACAAGGTGATGCGTACCGAGGGGATTGCTGCTCTTGGTGGAGCTGCACTTGATAATGAAGAGTGCTACCTCTACACCAAGCTTATGAGATCCCTGGGCATAGTATACTTAGAGCATCAGGCCCGGATATGACACTCCGCTACGGTAGCGGCTCTGGCAGAGTCGTTTGGACGCGGTGCAATGACCAATCATTGGGTCGATATCAAGAACAGTGACTGTATTATAATTATGGGTAGCAATGCAGCTGAGAACCACCCCATGTCCTTTAGGTGGGTAACCGAGGCCATGAAAAATGGTGCCCCACTGATCAGCGTAGATCCGCGCTTCACCAGGACTTCTTCCAAGGCAGATCTATTTGCCCAGATTCGTCCTGGAACGGACATTCCCTTTATCAATGGCATGATAAAATATGCTATTGATAACAATAAGTACAATGATGAGTATGTAAGGAATCACACCAATGCCCTCTGTAAGATCAATGAAGGCTTTGGATTTGATGATGTGACGGGACTTTTCAGCGGGTATAGTGACACCAGCAAGTCGTACGATAAGTCAACCTGGCAGTATCAGCTGGATGCATCAAACAACAATGTTAAAGCAACGGAGTTGACGGATCCCAACTGTGCCTTCAAACTTTTAAGCGACCAGGTAGCACGCTATACCCCTGATGTGGTATCTCAAATTACTGGCGTGTCTGTTGAAAGATTCAACGCGATTGCCGAGGCCTATTGTGCAACCGGTGCAAATGAAAAGGCAGGTACCATCATGTACGCCATGGGGTGGACACAGCATACGGTTGGTGTTCAGAACATTCGCGCAATGGCCATCCTCCAGTTACTCCTGGGGAATATCGGCCGCGCAGGTGGTGGGGTAAATGCACTGCGTGGTGAATCAAACGTTCAGGGTTCAACTGACCACTGCGTGCTTTTCCACATCCTGCCGGGATACCTTGCAGTTCCCATCTCGTCTGATGTTGATTTAGATGCCTATCTCTCACGGAAAACACCAACTACCATTAACGAAGGGCAGAGTGTTAACTACTGGAAGAATTACAGTAAGTTTATCGTGAGTCTCTTAAAAGACTACTACGGTGATCATGCTAAAGAGAGTAATGGTTTTGCCTTCAACTATCTCCCCAAGGCCTCTGGCAACTATTCGCACATCCCTCTCTTTGAGGCGATGGATGATGGTATCGTAAAAGGCTTGATTTGCATGGGGCAAAATCCAGCCGTGGGTGGTCCCAATGCATCATTTGAGAGAGATGCACTGGCAAAACTTGACTGGCTTATTGCAGCAGACCTCTGGGAGACTGAGACTGCCGCTTTCTGGAAGGCACCCGGTGTCGATTCTTCAACCATACAAACCGAGGTATTCCTCCTTCCCGCCGCAGCCTCTTTTGAAAAAGAGGGGAGCATTACCAACAGTGGTCGCTGGATCCAGTGGCGCTATAAAGCGATTGAGCCGCCTGGAGATGCGAAGAGCGATCTCTGGATGCTGGGCAAACTGGGTGATAAGCTTAAGAAGTTGCATATGCTGAGCATCGATCCCAAGGATAAACCCCTTAAGCACCTCGACTGGGATTACGGTATAGGAGAAGATGGCGGACCTGATGTTGATAAAGTAGCTCAAAGGATCAACGGGTATGACCTTACTACTGGTGAGTTAGTTGCCAGCTTTGGCAGTCTGGCGGATGATGGTACCACCTCATCTGGTAACTGGCTCTACTGTGGAAGTTATACCGAGGATGCTGGTAACAAGGCCAAAAATACTGACATGGTGGACACCAGCGGGATAGGACTCTACTCGAACTTCTCATGGTGCTGGCCGGTGAACCGCCGGATCATTTACAACCGTGCGTCATGTGATGCTGCAGGCAACCCCTGGGATCCCTCCAAGAAGGTAATCTGGTGGGACGCTGCTGCTGGTGAGGCCGGTGAGTGGCAAGGTGGAGACGTTCCTGACTTTGGTAAGACTTCAGATCCTTCGGCTGGAGTGGGTGCCTTTATCATGAAACCTGAAGGATTCGGAAGACTGTTTGGTATGGGTCGTGCCGATGGTCCTCTACCCGAGCACTATGAGCCTTTTGAGAGCCCTCTTCCAGGGACTACCAATCCTATGGGACACAACCAGAAGAGCAACCCCGTTATCGTTGAGTGGCATGACCCCTGTGAATGCAGTGAATATCCCTATGTTGCCACTACCTTCCGGATGGTTGAACACTGGCAGGCGGGTGCCATGACCCGTAATCTGCCCTGGCTGGCAGAGCTGGTGCCTGATATGTTTGTGGAGATGAGCACGACTCTGGCCGCGAGCTTGAGCGTCGTTCATGGTCAGAAGGTGAGGGTGTTCAATCCACGTGGTTCGATTGAGGCGTTTGCGCTGGTAAGTAACAGGATCAAGAAACTTAACATCAATGGTTCTGAGGTTGAGGTAGTTGGCTTACCCTGGCATTTCGGATATCAGGGCATCGCAACCGGTGGTAGCGCCAATGACCTTACGCCGCACGTAGGCGACCCCAACACCATGATACCTGAATTCAAGGCGTTCCTTGTTGACATAGAAAAAATATAGAGAGGAGGTAAGATAAAATGGCTGAAAAAGCGATATTGATTGACACATCCAAGTGTATAGCATGTAAGGGCTGCCAGATAGCTTGCAAACAGTGGAACGAGCTTGATGCGGGTAAACCAGAGTTTTTCGCTGGAACCGACGGCTATGAGAATCCTACTGACCTCTCATATCATACCTATAACCTGATCAAGTTCCACTTGACATCAAAGGCTAATGGTGATCCTGACTGGTTATTCCGCAAGAAACAGTGCATGCACTGTACTGAGGCGGCCTGTATTGCAAGCTGCCCTGTGGATACAATAAAACGGGCGGACAACGGTTTTGTATGGATTGACCGGACTGGTTGTATAGGCTGTGGTACCTGTGTTTCTGTCTGTCCTTTTGGTATACCAAAACTAAGCTCTGCAGAAGCGGAACCTGATAATGAACCCAAGTCGTATAAATGCTGGGGATGTCAGGACAGGATAGATGCCGGTAAGGAACCTGCCTGTGTGCATACCTGTCCCCCCGATGGAGCAATATATGGCGACCGTGATGCCTTGGTTACACAGGCTCAGGCAAGAAAAGATGAGCTAGTAGCGTCGGGTATGGCAAGCGCTAATGTTTACGGTGTAGATGAACTGGGAGGACTACACTACATCTATGTGCTGTTAAAGGATCCTTCTTTTTACGGTTTGTCAAGTGCAGCAGAGTTAAGCTCCAATGCGAGAAGAGCTTATCTGCTTTATATGAAGGAGATTGGAAAGCTGTTTTTGAAGAAGGTTTCTTCTTTCTAGGTGAGAAGATTCTATTGAGATTCTGAGTGGGATTTGACGCTTTTTTGGGAAATCCGCAGGATACTATTAACTTCATGGGTGGTAAGGACTGTCGAAGGCATCGGATATGAAATGAAGGTATTTATTCTGCGGATTTCCTTTTAGTAAGTGGCATAAATGGATCTGATACCCTTGTTGTTAATGCAGGAAAACAATTCCTCACCTTTCGATATCACCTGTTCGAGTAGCCTACCATTGAGGAGATTTGTGACTTGAGAATTACAACAATGAGCAGATATGGGACTCGAGCGATTTTTGATATCTTCTATCATTCTGCAGGTATGCCCGTGCAAATAAAGGATATTTCTAAAAGACAGGAGATTCCAATAAGATACCTTGGGCAGATAATCCACAGATTGAAAAAAGCCAAAATTGTAGAAAGTGTAA
>JAZFSJ010000294.1:0-2979 GCA_036446115.1 Thermodesulfobacteriota bacterium
GCTTTTGATTTCTGCCGAAGAATTGCCAGTTTTGGAATAAAAAAACTAGAGGGGGTCAGGTCTTCCCTTGGCTCATTTGATTAAACAAGTTACCTCACCCATAAAATTCATTTAATCCTTCGACTCACTACGTTCGCTCAGGGCACGGAGCTAAAAACAATTTGTCCAGAGAAGACAGCAATCTCCTTTTCTTATGAAAGTTTATTATCAACTAAACGGGAGAAGAACTACATTATAAAATGAAGCTTAAAATAATCTTTCCAAAAAGAGATAAGGGTGGTAATGACGATGTTGTTGGCAAAATAGCAATGCCTATCGCTCCTACTTACCTCGCAGCTCTTACCCCTCAAGATACTGAAATTACTATTGTCGACATGTTAGCAGGAGACATCATAGATTATGAAGACGAGGTCGATCTGGTTGCCATTACGGTGAGGACACCTCAAGCAGTGAACGCTTACAAAATTGCTGATGAATTTCGCAGCCGGGATAAAACCGTAGTTCTTGGTGGCCCCCATGTCACCACGCTGCCACGTGAAGCAAAAAATCACGCTGACGCAATCGTCATAGGTGAAGCAGAAGACCTCTGGCACATCCTGCTAAGTGACTTTCAGGAAAACAAATTAAAAGACTTTTATGTCGGTGGCCCCTTTCACACCGGCAACTTGCCCGGTGAAATCTACCACCTACCGAGCAGACCCAGCCTCAGTGGGCTACCTCATCTGCGCCGCGATTTACTTCCCAGGCAAAGATATCGCATGGATTCTATATTCACCTCCAAAGGTTGTCCTTATAGCTGTACCTTTTGCGGAGCATCAAAACTCTTTGGTTCCAAATTTCGCCATCGTCCTATAGACGAGGTAGTTGCCGAAATTGAGACTCTGCCTTCAAGCTACATGAATTTCGACGATACCATCTTTGGTTCGGCACACGATCATCACTACTATTACGACCTCTACGGTGAACTGGCAAAGCTTTCCAAAAAGAGGCTTTGGACAGGGGAAGGACCGCTTGCTGTTTTAGATTTTGATAAAGGAAAAGAGATGATAAAACGCGCTGCGGATAGTGGTCTTTTCAGGCTTATTACCGGGATTGAATCAGTTCATGGTCCGGGATTAACTCAAGCAGGAGCCAGACAGAAATTAGGATTACTCCCCGAGGAAAATTTTAACTCCGATAAAATCCAAAACGCCATAAAGACTATTCAGGATTTCGGAATTGATATAATGGGATTCTTTGTAATCGGCTTTGACGCGGATACGCTGGATACTATTAAAAAGACTTTAGAATTTTGCCAGAAGACTAAGATTGTTCCTATGATAGCCATTCTCTCACCCACGCCCGATAGCCCTCTCTATAAGAAGCTGGAAGCTGAGGGACGGCTCTTGCCAAATCTCAGATGGAATCAATTCATAAGCGATGAGCTCATCTTTACGCATCCCTCCCTGACGGGAGAAGAAATAAAAAAGGCAAAAGATGAAGTCTTAAATGAGTTATATGGTCTAGTACCTATACTAGAGAGGGTAATTAATGCTTTGAGAAAGCGCCCTCACTCGACTGTGTTTTTCAGCTCCCTTTTCAGCCAATTAGGAATCAGAAAATGGATTAAAGAGCAAATGGGGTCGGACTACGGACCATTTTAAGAGGATTGATGATCGGGTAAAGGAGTTTATGAGGGGGTTTTTGAGGGATTCCTTGTAAGATGGTATGAATACTAGCTAAGAAAGGGGGTGGGGCGGTAGAGAGATATCTACCGCCACCACAAGATAAAAAGATTATCCTTAATCGTTACTCATATTATAGCTCTACTATAAGGAAAAAGACAATAGGGAGTGCTACTCATTTTTAGAAAAAATATTTCCCTATAAACCATAGGTTGTTTCCCCCACCCGAAACGGAAAAGCGAGACGTTGGTTCTAAAACGATTTAAGAAAAACTAAAATTAAGTTGAATTGTGTTTCACAAATGTGTATAGTATTGGTACACAGCATTAAGCAAAGGAGTGAGTGAAATGAAATTTGTTACGGTTCGTGATTTAAGACTAAAGGCGGCTAAAGTGTGGAAGCAACTGCAGAAGGAAAAAGAAATGGTAATTACTTCCAATGGAAAACCAATTGCCCTTCTGTCCGGGATTAACGAGGATAATTTAGAATCATCACTCTTAGCACTGCGCCGAAGCCGAGCTGTTCTGGCCATAAACAATATTCAAAATCGGTCAGTAAGAAAAGGAAAGGATAAGATTTCTGCAAGGGAAATAGATGATGAAATTAGAGCTGTTCGGCGGAGACAAAAAAAGTGAAGATTGTTCTTGATACCAATGTGCTTGTTTCTGGATTGTTGAAACCTTATAGTTCGTCAGGAACAGTTGTGAGGTTGGTTGCAGAAGGAGCAATTCAAGTTGCCTATGATATAAGGATTCTCAACGAATATAGAGAGGTGCTATTAAGAGAAAAGTTTAATTTTGATGAGGAAGATGTTGAATATTTTTTGTCACAGCTTGAAGCAGGAGGCCTTCTAATAACTGCCAAGCCAACTAGAGTGCACCTTCCGGATCGTGATGATGAACCATTTCTTGAAGTTGCCGGAACAATCGAAGAAGTACCTATTGTCACAGGCAACAGGAGACATTTCCCAAAGAAAGCATGTGGGAAAGTGAGGGTTTTAGGCCCGTCTGAGTTGATAGACAAATATTTTAGAAAATAGCAAGTAGAGAGGGTCAGGTCTTCCCTTGGCTCATTTGATTAAATAAATTGCCTCACCCATAAAATTCATCTAATCCTTTGACTCACTACGTTCGCTCAGGACAAGTGATTTTGACGTTAGGCAACTTCGTGCTTTTACATTAAGTCTGTCGGCTTTAAAATTCTTCGGCCGGCAAGCAATCTTGTCGTTAGGTCACTGATTAACAATGAATGATTTATCTTATATTTACACTCCAACAAAGCTATTTACCGAAAAACTAGAGAACATTAAACTCAC
>JAZFSJ010000295.1:0-2347 GCA_036446115.1 Thermodesulfobacteriota bacterium
ATCAGAATAGAGGATCAGATTTAGACGAGGAGATTTCAATGAAGTGGCCCGGTGTGATTAAGTACTATCAACGTTTCTTTCTTTTGAAGGACGATCAGTATATTGTAACCCTGCTGGAGGGAAATACCCCTTTGATTGCAGCAAAAAGGCTTAGGGATCATATTAACCCTGCGCTTAAACTGTTTCTGAAATGCGAAGGATTAAATCCCACAAGCAGTTTCAAGGATCGGGGAATGACCATGGCTGTATCCAAGGCCCTTGAGGCGGGTTCTCAGGCGGTAATCTGTGCATCTACTGGAAATACCTCCGCCTCAGCAGCAGCCTATGCGGCAAGAGCTAATCTCAAGGCGTTTGTGCTTATTCCTGAAGGTAAAATTGCTCTGGGCAAGCTGTCCCAGGCGATGATGCACGGTGCGAGAGTTATTCAGGTTGAAGGGAATTTTGATGAGGCGCTTACCCTGGTCAGGGAGATTGCTGAGCAGTATCCCATCACCCTGGTAAATTCTCTTAACCCTCACCGCATTGAGGGTCAGATGACTGCCGCTTTTGAAGTCTGTGATCATCTGGGTTATGTTCCGACCTATCATGCGTTGCCGGTGGGAAATGCAGGGAATATTACCGCATATTGGAAGGGGTATAAGCGGTACAAGGAAGAGGGAGTGATTGATGTTCTTCCTAAAATGATTGGTTTTCAGGCTGAAGGTGCTGCCCCCATTGTGAGGAAACAGGTTATTGAAAAGCCTGAAACGGTGGCCACTGCAATTAGAATTGGCAATCCTGCTAGTTGGAAGAGGGCTGAGGAGGCACGGGATGAGTCAGGTGGTTTAATTGATATGGTTTCTGATGATGAAATCCTGTCGGCGTATAGTTTGATCGCCAGCCTGGAAGGCATCTTCTGTGAACCTGCTTCTGCTGCATCTGTGGCGGGTGTGATAAAGATGAATAAGAAGGGGCTTTTTCTCGAGGATGATACTATTGTCTGTACCCTTACCGGTCATGGTCTAAAAGATCCGGAAAATGCAATAAGGATATCAGAAAAACCTATGACGGTGCCGATAAAATTGGATAGTGTACTGAAAGCAATGGACCTAGTCCCCGCATGATAATCAGGGAGTGATTGTGGTGGTTAAAAAGCGCTTCTATGCTATGGTGTCATTGCTTTTGGTTTTCTTTAGTGTGTCATGTTCGCATTTTACTCCCAAGGTAGTCGAAACACCTCAGTTTAAAGAATGGATATCGAGTGGTGACGCCCCGAATATTATTGCGACCCTACCCTTTACTAATGAAACAAAGGTAGATAATTTAGACCAATTGGTAAGGGAGGGGTTTTATAAACATTTCAGTGTGAGAAATTTTTTTGATATTGAAATAAAGGAGGTAGATGGAATAATCGAAGTATTAAAGGAAGTAGAAGGAAGGGATTTTCACAGCCTGGTACCCCGAGAGTTAGGGGAATTCCTGAGGTGTGATGCATTAGTTTATGGGAGGATTACGAGGTTTAAAAGGATATTTCTCCTCATCTATGCCCAGATGCGGATAGAAGCGGAAATCAAAATTGTAGAGGCAGCATCGGGTAATGAGCTGTGGAAACACACTTTCAGCAAGCGATTCCATGAAGGCGGAGTTCCAACGGGTCCTTTTGCGGTGATTCCCGCTGCCATTAGAACCAGTTATAGTTTAAGGGAAAGTAAGAGAAATAGAGATATCGATGTCTTTTGCAAAGATTTCGTGGGTATTATACCGGAAATCCAACATGTTCAGGCCAGGAAAATTGATGAACTCTGTGAATTGCAACTTGCTTCCTTTAAGATGAACGAAGGAGCTTTGACGATTTCTTCCACGCTCCATCAACATGGGTATAAACCCTTTTTAAGAAAGATAGATGCTAATGGTGAGGTTTGGTATCGCGTAATGTTAGGGCCCTTTGTTTCGAGAAGGGAAGCGCTGCGCTATCAACTAAAATTAAAAAAGGAGTTTAGCTTTTTAAATCCAATTGTAGTAATGAGTAAAGGGGATAGTGATTTAGGAGTTAAACAGGATTCAATCGAGTAGAGTAATATTATTACATTGATGTTTCACAGGCAAAGAGGAACGCTTAGTAATGCAGAAGTTCCTCTTAATATTTTTTTGTGATCTAATATGATGAACTCGTAAAAAGTCGGAATTTAGGCGACAGCTTGGCCGAGCGCAGCCAGGCAGTAAAAAGCTCCAGATGCAAGGCGCGCGAATCTTTAGGAATGAGGCGTACTTAGGGGTACGTCGGCTTGGCCCGAGCTCAGCCAGGGAATGATTCACCCTGTTAAATAATTATGTATGGCATTTCACCCTTCCAGTTGAGTAGCCCTGC
>JAZFSJ010000296.1:0-2404 GCA_036446115.1 Thermodesulfobacteriota bacterium
TCTACTGCAAATTCTGGGTTTAAGACAAGCGAAAAAGGGTTTGGGCAACAAGCCGTATAATGATTAATCTGGTGTGGAGGTGATGAAAGGTGGGGGTGATAGACCATTCAGCTTAGAGACCCACTCCTGGGCTTCTTCCGGTGTGTTGAAATCTCCCATTCTTACCCGGTAGTAGGTGCCTTTACCCTCAATCTTTTTGGGCGTTACACGGATGTAGTGTCCTTGTTTTGTAAGTTTATTTTGCAGGGCGTAAGCCTTTTCTTTTTCCTTAAAAGAGCCCAGCTGAATGGTAAATCTATTTCTTAGCATATCCCGATCAAGAGTTTTGGGTTTTTTAGCACTCTTTTTTGCAACGGAGACCTTTTTCTTATCTTTTGCTTTTACCTCTTTTGTTTTTTCAGTGAGGGGGACATCGGTGCGTTTTGGCAGTGTGTCATAGAAGGTGAATTGGGTAATATTCTTTTCCTCTTCCCCCTCCCCTTCCCCTTTGGTTTGAGTTGTTTTAAAGGATTCGAGAGGCGGAAGCTCTTGAGGGAAAGGCTCTACCTTTTCGTTCTGGACAAGGGCCTTAATAGAGGTGGATTTGGTTCCAATCACTACACCTAACGCGAACGTCAAAAGGAAGGAGGTAACCAACCCTATAATGGTAAAAAAGGCCTGTTTTCTGTCGAGTGTTATCTCGTACTTCCTGGTTTTAGCCATTGAGCTTACCCTCTTTGATGTCAGAGTATATTTTACCGCGGAGATCGCAAAGTACGCGGAGAAAAACATATTAATCTCTGCGATCTCAGCGCACTCTGCGGTGAGCTACACTTAAGCATTGTTACATCTTTTCCGGGGCGCTTACTCCCAAAAGATATAGAGCATTTTTTATGATTATCCGGATGGTATTTACCAGCCAGAGGCGCGATTTGCTGACTTCTGCATCTTCAGTTACTACCCTTAGTGTACCATCTAATTTACCCAGATGATAGTACCTGTGAAAGTTACTTACCAATTCATTAAGGTAGATGGTAACCCGGTGAGGCTCTAAGTTAAGTGCACAACCTTCCACCATTTCGGGATATGAGGTGAGCTGTTTTATCAGGTTTATCTCTTCCGGCAGGGTGAGCAGTTCCAGATTAACCCTATCGGGATCAGGAAGCGCTATTCCCTTGCCTTCTGCAAAGTTTATAATGTTACAAATTCTCGCATGGGCATATTGAACGTAGTAGACCGGGTTTTCATCACTCTGCTTTTTAGCCACCTCCAGGTCAAAATCCAGCTGGGCATCAGACTTTCTGGTGAGGAAGATGTATTTGACTGCATCTTTTCCCACTTCATCTATTACCTCTCTAAGCGTGACAAAGGTACCACTCCGGGTAGACATGGTAACCGGTGTCCCAGCCCTCAACAAGTTGACAAACTGGACTAATAGTACCTCAACCATATCTTTGCTCTTGCCAAAGGCCTCAATCACCGCCTTTATCCGGGGAATATATCCATGATGATCAGCTCCCCAGATATTGATAACCCGCTCAAATCCTCTTTCCAGTTTGTTCAGGTGGTATGCACAATCGGATGCAAAGTAGGTGGGGACGCCGTTTTCCCTTATTACCACGCGATCCTTATCATCACCAAAGAGCGTGCTTTTAAACCAGAGGTGCCCCTCGCTTTGATAGAGATAGTCGTTCCCCTTTAATTTATCTATGGCTTTCTCAACGGCTTTCTCATCGTGTAATGTCTTTTCGCTGAACCAGTTGTCGAATTTGGCGCCAAAATCTCCAAGGTCCTTTTGTATCCCTTTTAAGATATGGTCAACCGCAAAAGAAGTAAAAAAAGGAATCGATTCAGCTTCGGGCGTTTTTTCATAGTGGTTTTTGTGTTGTGATACAATGAGTTGAGCTATTTCCTCTATGTAATCACCCTGGTAAAAATCAGGTGGGAAGTCTACCTCTTTTCCCAGCAATTGAAGGTAGCGGGTATACACGGATTTGCCAAGAAGTTCCATCTGGTTACCCGTATCGTTGATATAGTATTCCCTGCTTACATCATATCCCACGGTCTTAAGAATATTGGCTAAGGCATCACCCACGGCGGCCCCTCTGCCGTGCCCTATATGAAGGGGGCCGGTGGGATTAGCGCTTACATACTCGAGATTAACCTTTTTCCCTTGTCCCAGCCGGGATTTGCCATAGTCACTTCCTTGCAGTGAGATGTTCTGGAAGGCATTTAACCAGCATGAACGGGAAATAAAGAAGTTGATGAACCCGGGGCCTGCGATCTCGAGTTTTTCGAGAACGTCATCCTTTTTCGGGAAATGTTCAATAATATCCTGTGCTATTTTTCGGGGCGGCTTTTTTTCCAGTGGGGCCAGAAGCATTGCCACATTGGTTGCATAATCACCATGATCCTTCATCTTGGG
>JAZFSJ010000297.1:0-2260 GCA_036446115.1 Thermodesulfobacteriota bacterium
TGGCCTGCCCGAGCTGACACTCGTGTCGGCCAGGGCGTTGTTTTGCCCGCACGGGAGAAACAAAGGAAACACGAAAGTGCTGAGGTTTCCTTTTGCGACCCCGGGTGAAGACGGGATTTTCAAAGCAAACAATAACGTGGGAAAGCCTAACAGTCTTCGGAAGGAATGGCCTAGGGTACTATTTTCTTCAGGAGTTTCATTGCATTTGCCCTAAGTTGTGAAAAATCTTCTTCATCTAAACCCGCACCCAGGGCAATTTGTCTCGCCTCATCAAGGGTGATTAAGTCATCTGGAGAGTGGGCATCGGTATTGAGCACTAACCCTGCGCCTATTTTGAGCGCCATCTTAGCCACATGGCCATTGGTGAGACAGTGTCCCTTCCTCGCGGAAATCTCAAGCATGATGCCATTTTCCTTTGCCAGTCTCACCTCCTCCTCGGTAATGAGACCGGGGTGGGCCAGAATATCAATAGCTGATTCTAATGCCTTTAAGTTGCTTTGAGGTGCTACCGGTTCTACTATGGTTTCCCCGTGAGCTATCACAATCTTTGCACCAAGCTTCCTTGCCTCCTCAGCCAGAGGTTTTATGCTCTCCGGTGGAACGTGGGTAATTTCAGCCCCGGGAATAATCTTGAGCTGAAAGTGTTTCATAAGTTCACTACAGTCTTTTGCCAGGCGCGGGATAACCCAATCAATATTAGAGAGATCCACATGGTCTGCAATGGCCAATGCCTGGTAGCCCTTTACTGCTGCCCTTCTCACCAATTCCGAGGGCAATAACTCACCATCACTTAAGAGGGAATGGGTGTGAAAATCAATCATTTAAAGCCCCTTTTGTTTAAGATATATCCCTATGCCCATGGAAGAACCTATGCCATCTACTATCACATCCATGAGACTTGTGCAACGATAGGGAACAAAAAACTGGTGAAGCTCATCGCTCATCCCATACGCAAAACAGATAGAGGCAGCGGCTGCGAACAGTATTTTCTTTTTGATCCGATAGCGCCCGAGGGCCCTAGCAAGGAGATAGCCCAAAATACCGTATTCTCCTAAATGGAAAACTTTATCGGCAGCAAAGAATGGAGACACGAAGGTAGTACCCGGCAGTGATGAAAGATAAAATATGAAGGCAGCATAGATGAAAGGTGGTAACCAGTAATTGAGAAGAACTAGAATGGTTGATAGTCGGTAAACTTTCGACTTTTCACTCTTCATCTTTTCTCTGAAGCAACACCCCCCATAGGATCACGGTCACAGCAACTCTTACATCTTATATTTTCCAAAATCTTCTGGTGACATTTCCTCGAGTATTTCTTGCAACTCTGCTGATTTATCCACTTGATCAATGTCCTTGATATTCTTAAAATTTGCCTCTTCCAATTTTTTGATTACTTTTTCTTCTACATAGATAGGGGCTGACGTCCTTAGTGCTATGGCTATGGCATCACTTGGTCTGGCGTCAATCTTAAAGATCTTATCATCCATAGTGAGATAAATAAGGGCGTAAAAAGTACTATTCCTTAAATCCGTTACCTCCACTTTCGAGACATGGACATTTAAACTGCTTAAAATATTCTTAACCAGATCATGGGTCATAGGCCTTTGTGGTTGTGCCTTTTCCAGTTCAAGCGCAATGGCACTAGCTTCTAATAAACCAATCCAGATGGGAAGAGTAACTTTATCCTCCAGATCTCTTAAAAGAATAATAGGAGTATTGGTAACTGGATCCAAAATTAATCTTGATAGCTTCATCTCTTTCAGCATTAATGATTACCCCCTTCTTAAGTGATGCTCCCCGCGCACCCTGGTTAAATAAGCTACGGATTGAACAGGGCAGGCAGCGCGGGGCATCCCGGAGTTTAAATTTGATTATTTATGAATTGTGCCGATTCATCCCCGCCTACCCTAGTTAAATAAGCTTCGCATTTAACCGGGCAGGCAAGGCGGGGCTTTCTCGGCACCTGCCGGTAAACAACCACCGTGAAACAAAGTAGGCACGAAAGTAACTATAGCTTCCTTTTGCGACCCCGTGTGAAGCATGGGGTTTCCAAAGCACACAAGAAAACTATATCAGCTCACCGCTTAAAGAATGCAGGTGAGCATCCTTTATCTTAATAGCTAGAATTTTTCCTCTTAAACTATCTTTACCTACAAAATTGACTGTCTTGTGTGATCTTGTTTTGCCGGTCATGCAGTGTGAATCTTTCTTGCTTACACCTTCAACCAAAACTTCTTCTACTTTATCTGCCATAACTCTA
>JAZFSJ010000298.1:0-2204 GCA_036446115.1 Thermodesulfobacteriota bacterium
ATTCTATCATATTGTGAGATAGGCTGGCGAATAAAAACACAAGTTTCGCAAGTCTGACCCCACAGTTGGCGCAGTTTCTGTTGACCGCTTCCTTGTAAAAATAATAATATAGGAATAGGTTTTCGGAGATTCTGGTTAAAGTAATATGAGTAGAGAGGAAAGTTTACTTAAATCCTTAGAATTATTAAAAGATATTGGGGTCAAAAATGACTCCATCCGGGCCATAAAACATATCCCTGCCCAAGAAGGAAAATACTGCGAGTATCCCTCCGATGTCCACCCTGCTCTTGCTAAAGCCCTGAAAGAAAAAGGATTCTTAAAACTCTACACACATCAGCATCTATCATGGCGCTTGCTCAAGGAAGGAAAAAACATTGTTGTTGTCACTCCAACCGCTTCAGGAAAAACGCTTTGTTACAACCTCCCAGTGCTTGAGGCAATGCTTAAAAATCCCTCAAGTCGTGCGATCTATCTTTTCCCCACAAAAGCTCTTTCCCAGGATCAGAAGACTGAGCTCAATGAAACAATCAAACATCTTGGGGAAGAAATCAGGATCTTCACCTATGACGGCGACACTCCGCAGGATGCAAGAAAAGCCATAAGAGCTCGTGGACACATCATCCTGACCAACCCCGATATGCTTCACGCCGGAATATTACCTCATCACACAAAGTGGATTAAACTCTTCGAAAATCTAAAATATATAGTGATCGATGAACTTCACAATTATCGCGGTGTCTTTGGCAGCCATCTGGCAAATATCCTGAGAAGACTGAAGAGAATAGCTAAATTCTACGGCGCCCAACCCCAATTTATCCTCTGTACAGCCACCATCGCTAATCCTCTGGAGATGGCAGAAAAAATGACAGAAGAGCCGGTCTCCCTTGTTGACAACAACGGCGCTCCTCGCGGAGAAAAATATTTTATCTTCTTTAATCCACCGGTGGTTAATAAGTTCTTGGGTATTCGCCGTTCCTATGTAAATGAATCGCGGCGAATCGCTTCTCTCTTCATCAAAAGCAATCTTCAAACCATCGTTTTTGCTAAGAGTCGCCTAATCACCGAAATCTTGGTGACCTATCTTAAAGAGGACATCGAAAAGACAATCAAGAAAAAAGGCCTTATTCGTGGATACCGAGGAGGATATCTTCCCTTAAAGCGAAGAGAAATCGAAAAGGGTTTAAGAGAGGGAACAATAAAGGGCGTTATCTCTACTAATGCCTTAGAATTAGGAATTGATATCGGAAGTCTTGATATTGCCGTGCTTGCAGGCTATCCAGGCACTATATCAAGCACCTGGCAGAGGGCAGGACGGGCCGGTCGTAAAACGGGAAGGTCAGCTGCAGTTTTAGTCGCTTCAAGCGCCCCCATAGACCAGTTCATCATCAATAACCCGGATTACTTCTTCTCAAAAAATCCAGAGAAAGCTTTGATTAATCCGGATAATCTATCTATTCTTGTCAGTCATATCGAGTGTGCAACCTTTGAGCTTCCCTTTGCCGAGAAAGATAAATTCGGGCACGTTGAAATCGGAGAAATCCTCAAATTTCTGGAAGAGGAGAAGCTCGTTCATCATTCAAAAGATAAATGGTTCTGGACATCTGATGCTTATCCTGCCGATGGTGTCAGCCTGAGGAGCATAAGTTCCGATAATTTCGTCGTTGTGGATACAAGTAAAAAAACAAGAGTCATCGCTGAAGTTGATTTTTCTTCTGCGCTAACAACCCTGCATCCAAAGGCCATCTATATGTGTGAGGGAGATCAATATTTTGTGGATAAGCTCGATTATGATCAGAGAAAAGCTTATGTCAAAAAAACAGACGTCGATTATTTCACAGATGCCATAGACTACACTAAAATCAAAATCCTTGATGTTTTTGATAAAAAGAGCCTGGAGAAATGTTTCATCTCCCACGGCGAGGTGCATGTTGCTACACAGGTTGTCGGCTTCAAAAAAATAAAATTCTACACTTCGGAAAATGTGGGTGCAGGAGATTTAAGCCTTCCTGAAAACGAAATGCACACTACAGCCTACTGGTTGACCATACCTTCTGAAATCTTCCATTCCCTTCCCTTTTCCACAGAGCAAAAGATAAACGGTCTTTTCGGCGTGGCTTATCTTCTCCATCATGTCTCGCCTCTGTTTATGATGTGTGACCTCCATGATGTCGGCGCATCCATCGGTGACAATACAACAGGAAAGT
>JAZFSJ010000299.1:0-3725 GCA_036446115.1 Thermodesulfobacteriota bacterium
CCTTAGTTCTTCCAAACAATATGAGAAAAGCATTTCTGTATCTTTTTTTGAAATCATCATCCAAGAAACTCTCCTCATTGATATGCTATACTCACCTCATTTCAATTAAGAACATATTTAAGAAAAAGATGCAACTGCAGCTAAATTATTCAATTAATGCAGCTAGTTAAACAATGTAGTAACAACAAAGCTTTGTTAAAATAAAAAAACTGCTTATCCACAAAACTCCAGTAACCCGGTTAAAACTGGCCATATTAGGCTCTAAGTTTTTGGAAATATTGCTATAAATTATTCCTCGAGTGACGGAAGCACGCTTAAAATTAATTGCATCATAATTCAATAAGTTACCTCTTTTTTAGAACTGCACCTGGAGTATTCTGGATAAGCGAAAAAGATTATTATGATCGATTCTACATCAGCACCAATGATCAAAAACACCGGCTTTCATGTCAGGGGTTTACCGGCCCGCTCTGGTCTACTGACTCTGACCCGAATGATTTAGTAACCGTGGATCAGTATGTGGGTGGCGTTGCTTTCAGGCCTGAATACAGGGCTGCAATAGTGTCACAGGTCATAGCTGAGCTTGGCGGGGCCGACACCGACGGAGCAAGTGACATTGCCGTGTATCTGTCAAGTAAACTATCACCCGTGAAACGGGTGGCTTTGTTTTAGCCCGGACGGGTTAAACAAAGGAAGCACGAAAGTGCTAATGTTTCCTTTTGCGACCCCGTGCAAGGCACGGGGTTTCCAAAGCAAACAATCACGGCACATCCACGTGAAGGATCCGGACGACTGTCAGACAGTCCGGGCAGATGTACCCACTGCCACACCCCCTGATGGTGGAATTGACGTTGCCGACCTGATGGTGATCATTGACATGGTGCTAAATAGTTAGGACTGCTGCAGTTATTACTACGGTGGGGTGATTTATTAGTGGTAGCAGTTTATAAGTAGTTTAAACATGGTAAAGAGAAAAGGCGGGGGTCAATTAAGAATATCAATAGTGAAGTGTCTGTTGCCTTAATCACAGGATGGGATGATGCTTAAGGATCGGTTCAAAGCCTTTTAAAAAGGGGTAAGAACCACATAAATTTATCTTCCTTTTTGCGAATCCAGGATAGACTTCAGCAATTCTCCCAGCGTTGCCTCCTCTGTTTTATCTGCATATTTTGGTTTTTCAACATCCTTATAGAACTGAAAAATACCATTGATGATTTCTTCGGCGTGGGGCGGACATCCCGGAAGGTGGCTGCCTCCACTGTCAGCGTGGTGCTGCTGACAAATACCCATAAAAATGTTTGTCTCATCAGAATTAAGGGAATCTCCTGAACGAGGTCCTATAAAAACATTGACGTTTTTATCAAAGGAGCGATCTATTAGCAGCTGCCCCTCATGCATGGGATCCGGACGCCTCAGCTTATTGAGCACAAAGTGCAGATATCCCTCACAACCTGAACATGCATCACCATCATGGATCTTGAAGTATTTTCCATTATTTAAGTTTATAAGAGGTCGCTTAAAGGGATTGCCCACCTCATCGACAGAAGGACCCTTTACCTCAATTTGGTCCCAATTAATGGGGCCAAGCCCCTCGTGAAAAGCCATGAGGACGGGAGGAGAATCCTCAACCGAAAGTCCCATAATCTTAAGAGCAATGGTATCCACCGCAACGGGATTTGTCCCACCAATTAAAAGATCCATTTTCTTCTGCGAACCTGAAATAGGCCCAAAATCCTCCTGCCCATAAAGTCCATCCATAATGATAAGCTGCGGCATAACTATCTTATAGGTGTTGATCAAATTCTGCCACAAACCGAAAAAATGAACCTTGTATTTTTCCAAAGGGGGGATGGAACCTTGGAGATTTTTGACACTAAGAGATGCCCCTGCCGCAAAATGGAGCTTTAACACAGGCATATTAACAATCACATCTGCATCCACCAGGGTTTTAGGAATACTTCTTTTTTCTAACCTTCTTCCATCCGGAATGACTTTCTCCACACACTCATCCGAATTTAAATCAACCAGGCTCACCTTCCCCGGATATAGGTCCTTAATCTTGTCAAACCCGTAATGGTTAAATATTCCCATAGTTTCACTTCGATTGATAGATGAACCCTCAGCTATAATGATTTTTCCCGCAATGGGATTAATCAATTCCACCATGGCCTTTATCACCCTTACATCTGTAGCAACCCCTCCTTTTTTCACACCATCCTTAAGACCATGCTCGCTGACGAGGTTAGGCTTTAATACTACCGTTTGACCTTTTTTTACAAATTTCTTTAACCCCCCGAGCTTATCTATCAAATTTTCAAGACCATGTCTTATTTCATCATCAGTCTGAGTTCCAGCTACTTTTTCAATACCTACAACCTCTTTTCCCTGATAAGCCACCCCTTTCATATCCTTCAACTTCTCAAGATATATCGCCGTGCTCAAATCCATTCGAATCATGGCAATTTCGTAAAGCAGATATTCTCTTGTGGGTCTAAATCCAAATGCTTCTAAAAATTCATATTTCTCACTATCACCTTTTGGAATTTCGACAGCTACCAGTTTGTGTTCTTCAATTATTTTATCAAGAATGAGTGACTCCAGCCCTTTACCTTTTTGCCCCTCATCCAGAAATAATTCCATTATAGTACTATTACTTTTACTAATAACAACCCATCCAGCCGTTTTAGCATCGACGAATATCCTATAGGAAACAAGAGAGGTTGATTTTACCATTTCATTCCATCTCGCCTCTGCATAGCTTTTCCCCTGTGCTTTTAACACAGATGCGTAATACCTCTCTAACACTCCCCTGAGTTCTGATGGAGTGTCCTTTTTAATTTTCAATTCACAACCGATACCCATAGATAAAACCTCCCTTCATTAACACAAAATACAATCCAAATCTTGTCTCATTATTAATATGGTTTCTTACTTGTGTCAATACATCTTTACCCCGTTAGAAAACCACCATCTTGAATGGTAGTCAAACCCCTATTCTGTCAGATATTAAATTGAACGGGGAAACCGTAGCACTCCTCTAATGGGGTTTACCCCGTGAGAAAACCACTGCCCGTTATATGGGGGACGCATCTTAACGAGTTTATAGCCTCAATTATTTTCTTGACGTTATAAATATTATGACATAGGTTGAATAGTATACTTACCAGGTAAGTAACATAATTGGGGATAGTATGAACAGGAAAGTTGTTAAAGAAAACCGAAGAGAAACTATTTTTACAGCGGCGGTTAAGTGTTTTAACAAAAATGGATACTATAAAACCTCTATGGATATGATTGCGGCAAGAGCAAAAATAACTAAACGCGGCTTGTATTATCACTTCAAATCAAAAGATGAGCTTTTTATTGAGCTTTTTCACTATATGAACAAAAAGTGCTATGAACAGATACCTTCATCTGCTACGGAAGTGTCCGATCCTGAGGAACGCATGCTGCTGTTTTTAGAAATTGCGAACCAGGTTGTGTTCGCGAATGCCGATTTTTTAAAGTTTTCTCATGAGTTCATGTCTATTGGCATACGTAAACCAAAAATCCGTAAAGTGTTTACCTCTTACTATAAAGAGCAGGTTGAGAAGGTTAAAAAGACCATTGAAAGGGGAATGGAGTCTGGCAAATTTGCTAAAACTGATCCAGAAAAAGTGGCACGAGCTATTGTGTTAATCACTATAGGGGCTTTTAATGGCTTTTTTACATTGGATGCTGATTTT
>JAZFSJ010000300.1:0-2522 GCA_036446115.1 Thermodesulfobacteriota bacterium
CCTTTGCGCCCCTGTGAGAAGCACAGGTGTTTCAAAGCAATAAACAAGCGTTGCAGCAAGGATTTGAAAGCTTTTAAGCTTTCCGGAGCTTAATCTATTTTTTAATATACATGACTCTCAGCTTCGCCTTAGAGTCATGGGCCGGTCAAGCCGCAGTAGATGGCTACTGCAAATTCTGGGTTAAAGGATTCTCAACTACAAATCCCCAATATATGGACATGCCAAAGTAAAAGACAGGAATCACTCACGACTCCTGCCTTTTCTCTTTAGCTTGTTCAAACTACTAATGAAACTACTACCGCTAATAAGTAAACTACCACCCGTAAAACGGGTGGCTTTGTTTTACGGCCAAAGGCCGTGAAACAAAGGAAGCACGAAAGTGCTAATGTTTCCTTTTGCGACCCCGTGCAAAGCACGGGGTTTCCAAAGCAAACAATGAACTATAGAACACTCTTATATTATAATGGGAATATTTTCAAATAAAAACCCCCAGTATTGCTACTGAGGGGCTAATATGATCTATCTATCATTTTATGTGAATCTATTATTCTCCCCCAACCAACTCCAAAACTCCATCCATCATCTCTTTTAGCTCTTCTCTAAACTCTTCATCTTTCTCCATCGCCTTGACTATAGCAGGGCTTAACTGGTAGTATAGCTTTATGATTCCTTGCCCAACTGGCGTTTGGCTCAATACCTCATCACGATAATCTCTTAATAGCTCAACTTCCTCAGAATACTCTCCATAGAGAGCTAATGACGGACATTCAATTTCATCAGGTTTCTCAGTACAAAATAGTCCTCTCAGTTCTTCGGGTAAGAGACAAGCTAGAACAGATTCACAACACCAACCATCATCACAATCATCAGGATAGTCGTCTGGACATTGTGCAAATGATAAAGTTCCACTATAGAAAGTAATCCAGATAGTACAAGTAAGAACAATTCCCATTAGACCAATTCTCTTTAACTTCATAATAACCTCCTTCCTTTACAATCAAGAAAATCCACTAATACTTCACTTAGATCATAAATTAGCTATAATTGCAATAAAAAAAACCCTCCAGCATTTCTACTGAGGGCTGTAGACTTGATATGGTAATGTTGATCGGATTAAGAGGTGTCTTGACTCAATACTTGCAGAAGTATAAAGTTTTTGAAATAAATCGAGACTACAAGATATGGAAGGGTGAAATATAAAAGACAGATATATTTTTTCTACTTTTGAAAAATGCCCCTACTCCCCTGCGTAATAGTGCGAGGTTAATTCATCAACTCTCGCCACGTATCCCCTTTCTAAGACAGCTACATCTAAAACCGGTATCAGCACCGTAAACATTGTCCCCTCACCCACCACACTTTCCACTTTAATATTTCCCTGGTGGTTTTCGATAATCCGACATGCGATGGCAAGCCCCAACCCCGGCCCCTCCGTGGGTTTTCCGGTCGCTGACAGGGCATCGGTAGTCGTAAAAAAGGGTTGAAATATCTTTCCTCTTATATCCTCAGGAATCCCCACACCGTTATCTATTACTTCTATCTCTATTGATTTTCGATAGCTGTCCGTACACGTTCTGATCTTAATTATCTTATTCACCTTATCAGATTTCCTTACCGCCTCCCGGGCGTTGTTAATGATACTTAATAATACCTTCTCGAGGAGAATCGAGTTGCCGGCAACTTTCGGCAAATCTGGGCTCAACTCTTTCACCAATTCAATATTAAGGTCTTTTAACTGTTGTTCGGTAAATTTAAAGGAGTTTTCCAGCATCTGATTTATATCAACATTATTTTCAATCGCCTCTTCTGCCTGTTGGGAAAATATCATCATATGATCAATCGCACCTGCCATCCTGTCAATCCCCCCTAAGATATCATGAAGATCATGCTGGAGATATTCCTTATCATAGCGTTCTTTTTCCAGATCTCGCACTATTGATTGACAGATAATCTTGGCGGTGTTTAAGGGCTGGTTTAATTCATGGGCTAGACCTGCGGTCATTTCACCCAGTGCCCTAGATTGCTCCGCCTGACACAAGAGCATGGTAGCGTTCTTTAATTTTTCGTGTGATTTTTTGAGTTGCAGCGTCTTCTCTGTTAAAAGTTGGTTAGCCTTATCTAGATAATCTCTGGAAACAGTCGTCTTGCGCAGATTCTCAGCCACCCCTTCAAGCTCTTCAACATAATAGCTCATAAGGTCTCTCATCGATAAGATTCCCACCAGCTTGCCTTCCTCTACTACCGGTACATGCCTATGTTTTTTATCATTCATGCTTGTAATAAGATCACTGCACGGCTGCTCCGGAGAAGCGGTCAGCAAGTCCCGCGACATAACCTCTTCAATTTTGATCGAATCCCAGTTTCCGGTCTCTATACCCACAAACACCCGGTTCACCAAATCCCTTTCGGTAAAAATACCGACATATTTGTTTTTCTCTAGAACAACAACCGCTCCTATTTTATGATCACTCATGAGTTTAGCCACGATGGATACCGTGCTCTTAGCATCTACGGTAACCACA
>JAZFSJ010000301.1:0-2443 GCA_036446115.1 Thermodesulfobacteriota bacterium
GCTCCGCCATCTTTTTTATATTATCCACCAGGATCGAGAAATCTTTGGTCTTGTCAAGCTTCTGTGCTACCGGTTCCAGCTCTTTTTTGGCGAAATCACGCGCCGTCTTTTGGATCATCAACTGCTCATCTTTAAGCTTAAAATCCATTTGAAACCCTATTGGTTTTTAAATACAGGTTTTCTTTTCTCTAAAAACGCACTCATTCCTTCTTTTCGATCAGAAGTAGTAAAGCACTCAACAAAAGCATCCATCTCCAGTTTACATCCTTGAGAAAGCTCCTTATTATAGCCGCCATCTATGGCCCTTTTGGCCAATTTAAGTGCAACGGGACCTTTTTGTGCCATCTTTTGTGCCATCTTTTTAGCCTCAGGCAGCAGCTCATCCGGAGAAAACACCCCATTTACCATCCCCATCTCATAAGCCCTCTTTGCATCAACGGCATTAGCAGTAAAGATAAACTCTTTTGCAAGTGCCTTCCCTACCAACCGGGGAAGCCTCTGGGTGCCACCAAACCCCTGAATAAGGCCCAGGTTAACTTCCGGCACCCCCAGCTTGCTGGTCTCTGACGCCAGAATGATATCACAGGAAAGGGCCAATTCCATTCCTCCCCCCAGGGCAAACCCATTTACGGCCGCAATCACCGGTTTTTCCGAATTCTGAATGGAATCCATGGTCATATGTCCCAGGGTGGTAAATTCTCTTGCCTGCTCAGGGGTAAAATCCTTCATCTCCGAGATATCCGCCCCTGCTATAAAGGCCTTGCCACTTCCCGTAATGATTATTACCCTGACTCCCTGATCACCATTAAGTTGGGCAAAAGCCTCAGACAACTCTTTTAGTACATCACTGTTGAGCGCATTTAAAACACGAGGTCGATTGACCGTAATCAGAGCAACCTCTCCTTCTTTTTCTAGAATGAGATTTTTATAAGACATGCCTTCAAAAGAAAAATTTGACTTTTTAAAAATAAGCTGGATAATAGAAAATATCTATATTGCAGGATAAAAAAACTTCAGCTTTTTCAAATATGTCGTCGACAATTATCACATGATAATTATCGTTGTCAAGGCTTTTTTCCTTAGGCACTAAGGCCCCACACCCCGTAAAAATGTGACATCGTAAAAAACCGCAACCATAAGGACACACTACCAGTATTTATCGATTTTTATCGGTTTAAGCATAGCATTTTCTAATGATGGGCTAGGATAAAATGTTGTTCATTTTAGTCAACTCATTGAAAATTAAAGATAACTTTTTATGGTCCTAATACTCACCCTTTCATTACCTACCATCAACAACAGGGAGGCAAATTATGAAGGTTAAATTACTATTAATCGCTTCTTTGCTATTTGCTATCACTTTAAGCTCACCAATCCTTGGACAGGAAGACCCCTTCAGGAAAGCACGGGAGAAAATGGTAATGTATGACCTGAAAGGGAGGGATATCCGTGATGAAAAGGTGTTATCGGTGATGGGCAAGGTTAAAAGGCATCTTTTTGTTAATAAGGATCTCTGGAATGTTGCCTATAACGATCATCCCCTAAGGATAGGAGAAGGGCAAACCATATCACAGCCCTATATTGTGGCACTAATGACACAGTGTTTAAGCCTAAAGCCTGACGATAAAGTGCTGGAGATTGGAACTGGCTCCGGTTACCAGGCCGCGGTCCTGGCAGAAATAGTTGACCAGGTATATTCTATTGAAATCAAGGAGAAACTCGCCAAAAAGGCATCTGACAAGCTAAAAGATTTGGGCTATAAAAATATAAAAGTAAAGCAGGGAGACGGTTACCTCGGCTGGCCACAGCACGCTCCCTTTGATGCGGTGATTGTTACCTGTGCCGCCAACCACATCCCTCCCGCTCTCGTAGAACAGCTAAAGGAGGGTGGCAGACTCATTATGCCAGTGGGAAGCACCTCTTTTCATCAAACTCTGACTCTTATCACCAAGGTGAAAGGGGAAAAAAAGGTAGAACATATTTCAGGTGTGAGATTTGTTCCCATGGTGGGTGAAGCAGAAAAAAGGTAGATTTTATTGACAATTTTGGCACGAGCATATACCTTACAGCTTAAAACAAAAGCTGGCAGGCCACCATGTTTCGGAAAAATATCACCACAACATTTTTAATCTGCTATTCTCTGGTAACGCTTGGGCTCTTCTCTTCCCTCCCTCCAGCTCACGCTGAGCATGGAAAGTGGGGGCCCTGGGATAGGGATAGTATTTACCAAAAAGCAATTAACACACCGCCATCCTGCCAGCATAAGTCACGCACTGCTAATAAGGTAACCACCCTTCCTATCAAGCTACTTATAGCCTTTTTCCAGCAGATAATCTCACCGGTCGATGGCGCTACCTGTGATTTCTATCCCACCTGTTCAGGCTATGCGAAACAGGCTTTGAAGAAGCATGGGTTATTTATGGGACTTGCGATGGCAAGCGAG